>NZ_JBEZKS010000002.1:0-218511 GCF_040651775.1 Streptomyces sp. NPDC048383 | reverse complement strand
TTTGATGAAGTCGCACCAGGGACAGTCGAGGCCGTCGCCGCCCCCCCCCCCGGGGGCGGCGCGGCGCCCGCCCCCGCCCACGGCGGCCGGCGCCGTCGGGGTGTACGCCCGGGTCGACCTCGTGCGAGGCCCCGACGGCGCCCCGGTGGTCATGGAACTGGAGCTGATCGAGCCCAACCTCTTCCTGACGGCCGCCCCGGGCGGAGTCGACCGCTTCGTGGCAGCGGTCGCCGACCTGGTGGGGGCCGGTTGAACCGTTCCGTTCGACCTAACGCCGGTACACCCGGAGCTGGGACACCTCGTACGACATCTCGGTGGCCGAGGGATCCGGGGCGGGGTGGTACCTGCCGGCGCATACCGACAGGTTGACGATGAGGTAGGCGCGCCAGGTGCGGCCCACCCCCCTGCCGTCGCTGAAGACGCGGGCTCCGTTGACCCACCAGACGACCGAGTTGCGACCGAACTCGACCTTCAGGTCCACCCAACCGCCGGGTCGCACCGAGGGGTCGCGGTGGTAGCGGTGGGCCTCCCGTACGTGGTTGGACAGCTCCAGCAGGTCCGGGTTGTCGGGGTGGTACTCGAAGACGTCGATCTCCTGACCGCCGTCGCGCCAGGTCCAGATCGCGGGCCACGCTCCCCGCTCGACCGGCAGTTTCACGCGGGCTTCCAGTACGTCGCCGGTGCGCACCATGAAGCCCTCGTCGCTGCCCTCGGTGGTGAGCAGGCCGCTGTCCCACTTCCCGTCGGGGCGCAGGGTCGCGCGGAAGACGCCGCCGCGGCTGTAGGCGGGGTTGGCCGTGAGGTGGTCGAGCTTGTTGTCGCGCGGGTTGACCGGGCCGCCGCCGGGATACGCCCACGAGCGGCCGGCGATCCACTGGGTGGGGGAGGTGAAGTCGGCGGTGAAGACGGGAGCGCTGCGCGGCGTGATGACCGCCGATCCACCGCCCCCCTTGGGAGTGAGACGGCGCGTGAGGCGCCGCAGCCATCCGGGTGAGTCCGTGTCCATGAAACAGTTCTGCCCACGGCGAGTGGAATCCATCCTCCGTTTCTCACGGTACGTGATGGAATGAACGCGGTGCGCTACTTCTGCGGCGGGATCGTTGCCGGGGCGCGAGGGGGTGCGCGAGGATGGGCGCGTGTCCGACGTGAAGCGCGAACTCGACCAACTGATGAGGACGTTCCTCGGCGCGTTCGACAACACCGGAGGTGGTAGGCCGCGGTTGGAAGCGGTGCGGGAGGTGTTCATTCCGCAGGGCATGATCATCAAGAACGTGGGGGGCGAGACCGTCGTCCACGACCTCGACGGGTTCATCGCACCCCGGGAGAGGATCCTCACCGACGGCACCCTGACGGAGTTCCGGGAGTGGGAGGTCGACGAGCGGACCGAGATCTTCCAGTCGATCGCACACCGGTTCAGCGAGTACCGCAAGGCGGGTTGCCTCGACGGGACGTGGTTCGAGGGTCGGGGTCGCAAGACCACCCAGTTCGTCCGGACGCCCGCCGGTTGGCGGATGAGCTCGATGGCCTGGGACGACGCCCCGGCCGACCCCGCGTGCATCGGGCCGCTCGCGCCGACCGGAGAGTGAGCGGAGCCGGGAGCAACGCAACGCCCGGGTGAACGCCGTTCCCGGTGCGCGGGCCGCGATGGCCGTGGAGTGGTGGCCGCGGCGGCGGGTGGACGGGCGCGGACAGGACTGGACGGTCACCGCCGCCGCCGGGCATGGAATGTGGACACCGCCCGACCCGAGGCTGTGCGTCATGAACCAAGGACGCACGAAGGGCGAGCCCGCCGCCCCACCCCGTGGCCGCCACCGCGCTCCTCGCTCTGCCGCCGACCGCCCCGCCCGCCGACCCGCCCCGCCCGCCGTGCCGGCGGCGCCCGACGGGGGACCGCAGCCGCCTCCGATCCCTCGTCCGGAGTGCCGTCCGCTACTGGATGCTCGCCGTCGCGGGCGGCGGCGCCTACGTCCTCGCCGCGGCCCTCGAACACCGGCGCCTGCGCACCCCCGCGTGGCTCCCGCGCTCCGAGGGTCAGGGCCGCAGGCCGGCCCGCCTGAGGGCGACCCCGGCCAGTTCGCCGATGACCTCCCGGTCCCCGCGCCGCCAGGCGTCGGCGAAACCACCTTCCGGGGTCGGGAGCGCGGCGAGGTCGCCCAAGGGGCCGGTGAGGGCGCGCAGGGCGAGCAGGTCGGCGCCTGCGGGGGTGTCGCGCAGGCGCCCCACGGCGTTTCCGCGACGGATCCAGCGCAGGCGGGCGGGAAGCCACAGCAGCAGGACGACGGCCACCGGGACGATGATCAGGGCCGCCGTGGTCAGGCCGGCGACCTCGGCGACGGCGTCCTGGAGTGACTGCCCTGCTGCGGCGAACCCGTTACCGGCGTCGGCCGCGGACCGGAGCGGCTTGCGCAGCAGTCCGCCCACGAGCGGCACGTTCGCGGCCGCGTCGCCGGCGTTGCCGAGTTCGGTGGCGAGGCCCGTGCCCGAACTCTCGACCCGCCGCCCCGGCTCGGCCAGCATCATGATCGCGTCGTGGACGGTCAGGGCGAACCACACCGCGGCGGTGATCAGTGCCACGGCGATCACGTCCGCGAGGACCTGGCGGCTCCGACGGGCGGGGGTCTGTGCGTAGAGGCGCATCGGCGTGCTCCGAGTCAGGACGTCGAGGAGGACCGGCCCCGCCGGGCGGGACCCGGCCGGTCGCTCGACCGTACGCCGGACTCCGCCCTTCCGGTGCGCTGCGTCGACGAACGTCCCCGACGAGGCGCCACCGCGCGTCCACCGGAACCGGCCGCGCGCTCGCCCGCCCCCCGTGAGCGTGCGACCGCGCGGCCGGGGTCTCAGTACCAGCCGGTACAGCGCACGGTGCCGGTGGTGTCGTTCCAGGCGCAGGCCCGCATCACCCAGCCCGCGTCGTCGTAGGCCGGGGTGTGCGTGTCACTGCCGGAGGTGACCGTGGTCATGCCCATGGGGCCGGTCCAGGTCGCGCCTCCGTTGGCGGACCGGTCCACCCACACCTTGTCGCCGGGGTCGGCGTTGAGGATCCGGCCCCAGGCGCAGCGGCTGGAGGTGCTGTACCGCAGCTCGATCCGGATGGAGTCGACGCTGCCCGTCTTCTTCGTGACCGCGTTCGACGTCGAGCAGGCCAGGGCCGAGGCCGCGCCCGTCGTCGCGGCGGGCGCCGCCTGCGCCGCCGTACCGGTGAGCCCGAGTCCCGCCAACACGGCGACGCCCGCCGTCAGGACGCCCATCCTCTTGTTGATCCGCACGTGATCCCCCTGTGGTGACCGGTGAAGTGATCCGCACGCCGGGCGGCGTGCGTTCGGACCTCCGTACGGTCTCCCGGATGCCGCCGTCCGGGCGTCCACCGCACAGTGGACTCCGTGGGTAAACCCTCGCGTCAGGACCGCGCCCCGGACCCCTCCACCCCTGGTATGACGACCCCTTCGGGGGCCGCCGCGTACAGTGCGCCGATGCGCTTCAGGGTCTGGCCGGCGGACCGGCCCCGCTCCGTCGATCCGCGGTGGGCCGACGCCGCGTTGGCCTTGGGGGTGACCGCCGCCGCGGCCGTCGCCGGCCGGCAGTACACGCCGCCGGGCCGGCCCCCCTTCGACACCACCGCCTACCTGCTGACCGCGTGCGTCGCGCTGCCGCTCGCCGCGCGCCGGTCCGCGCCGGTGTTCGCGTTGGTGGCCTCCAGTCTCGGCTACGCCTGCTACCTCGCGGCCGGTTACCAACCCTCGCTGAACTTCTGGGCCCCCGCCGCGGCCCTGTACGGGGTCGCCGCCCGGCGTCCGCCCCGGACGGCCGCGGCCTGCGCCGCGCTGTGCGGGGCCGTCGTCCTGTGGAGCGGGCTGGCCGCCCCCGAGATCGGCCTGACCACCACGGTCGTGCAAGCCCTGGGCGTGCCGGCCGTGGTGTGGTTCTTCGGCAACGGGGCCCGCGTCCTGGACGAACGCAACGGGCAACTGGCGTCCCTGACCGCGCGGTTGCGTCGGGAGCAGGAGTGGCGCGAGCGGCAGGCGGTCGCCGAGGAGCAGCGGCGCATCGCCCGCGAACTGCACGACGTCGTCGCGCACCACATGGCCGTGATCAACGTACAGGCGGGCATGGCCGGTTACGTCTTCCCCACGGCTCCGGAGCAGGCCCGCGCGGCCCTGGGGACGATATCCGACACCAGTCAGGAGGCGCTGCGCGAACTGCGCCGCATCCTCACCCTGTTGCGCTCCGCCGCGGACATCGAGGACGGCGAGGCCGGCCGCGTCCCCTACGCCCCGATACCCGGGCTGGCCGGTCTGGCGGACGTGGCCGAGCGCGTGCGGGCCGCGGGGGTCGCCGTCGACCTACGGACGGACGGCACGCCCCGGCCGCTGCCGCCCGGCGTCGAGCTGTGCGCGTACCGGGTGGTGCAGGAGGCCCTCACCAATGTGATCAAGCACGCGCGGCACGCGGCCGTCACCGTCCTCGTCAGCCACCGCCCCCACGCGCTGCTGGTGACGATCACCGACGACGGCGCGGAGGGTGCCGACGACCGTCCGGAACCGGCCAACGTTGCGTCGGGACCCGGGCACGGGTTGATCGGCATGCGCGAACGGGCGAAGCTCTACGGCGGAACGGTCGAAGCCGGTCCACGGACCGAGGGGGGATTTCGCGTGTGCCTCACTCTCCCGATCGCGGCCGGGTCTGCGGCCGGACCGCGGCGGAACGGACCGCGGCGGAACGGACCGCCGGCATGATCCGGACCCTCGTGGTCGACGACCAGGTCCTGATCCGCGCGGGCCTCGTGGCGCTGCTGCGGGCGGCGCCCGGCATCGAGGTGGTCGGCGAGGCCGAGGACGGGGAGAGCGCGGTCGAAGCCGCCGTCCGCACCCGGCCGGACGTGGTCCTCATGGACATCCGCATGCCCGGCCTGGACGGCACCGCCGCGACCGAACGCATCCTCGCCCGGGCCGTGGACCCCCTGCCCCGGGTGCTGATCCTGACCACCTTCGACCTCGACGCGTACGTGTACGCCGCCCTGCGCGCCGGCGCCGCCGGGTTCCTCCTCAAGGACACCGGACCCGAGCGGTTGATCGAGGCGGTCACGGCCGTCGCCGAGGGCGACGTGCTCTTCGCCCCGAGCGTCACCCGCCGGCTGATCGAGGCCTACGTCAACCGCGCCGACCCGGTGCCGGACACCCCCGCGGGCCTGGACGTCCTCACGACCCGCGAGCGGGAAGTGCTGCGCCTGGCCGCGAAGGGGCTGTCCAACACCGAGATCGCCGAGCGGCTGTACATCGGCGAGGCCACCGTCAAGACCCACCTCAACCGGACCATGACCAAACTCGACCTCGACAGTCGCGCCCAGGCCGTGGTCGTCGCGTACGAGACGGGCCTGGTGGTTCCGGGCGCCCCGTAGCCGACCCGCGAGGTCAGGCGCCGGAGGCCCGGGAGCGGCCGCCGTCGGTGCACAGGGCCCAGATGATGAAACAGCTGATGGCGATGGAGATGACGGCCCAGATCGGCGTGTAGGGCAGCCACATGAAGTTGAGGACGATGCTGATGGCCGCCAGCACCACACCCACCGCTCGGGCCCACAGCGCGCCCTTGAGCAGTCCGGCGCCGACGACGACGAGCACGAGGCCGAGGATCAGGTGGATCCATCCCCAGGCCGTCACGTCGAACTTGAAGGTGTAGTCGCCCACCTGCGAGTAGACGTCGTCCCGGGCGATGCCGGAGATGCCCTTGATCACGCCGAGGACGCCCTCGATCAGGAGGAGGACCCCGGCGAACATGGTTCCGCTCGTGGCCCACGCGCTCCGGGCGTCGAACTCGTCACGTTCGCGGCCGCGCGGTGCGCCGGTGGGGGAGGTGGAAGGCGTTTGCTGTGCCACGGGAAGCTCCTTCGTGGGGCCGAGCGCCCGAAGGGGACGCCCGTCCAGCCTCCAAGGAGCGCCGTGCCCCTGACACCCGGACGCGTCCGTTCGGGTGACGGGCCGTCGTCCTCGCCGGAGGTCCGTCTCACTCCCTGATTACGGGATGGCACGCATTGGCGTTTTGTTTAAGCTGAGCGCCGCTCGTCCTCACGTCCCCAGGAGTCCCCGCATGTCCACGCCCCCGCAGCCGGGTTACGGCTATCCCCAGCAGCCCTACGGTCAGCAGCCGCCGCCCGCGCCGAAGCAGGGCATGAGCACCGGCGTGAAGGTCGCCCTCGGCTGCGGCATCCCCACCGTCCTCGGCCTGCTCCTGCTCGGCGGGTGCGCCCTGCTGGTCGGCGAGGCGGCCAACGAGGTGGGCAAGGAGCTGGACAAGAACTACGACAGCGCCTCGGTCGCCCCCGACGCCCAGGGCAAGCCCGGTGACGCGCCGAAGGCCGGCAAGGACGCGGACATCACCCAGGACGCGAAGGTCACCACCTGCGCGGTGGAGAAGGGCGAGTTCGACATCAAGGAACTCGTCGTCGCCGTCGACTACGTCAACAGCGGTGACCGCCGGTTCACCTACCTGGTCGAGGGCGAGATCCTCGTCAACGGTCAGAAGAAGGCCGACCTGACCTCGCTCGGCCAGAACCTCGCCCCGGGCCAGAAGTACACCGACGACAAGGCCGGCGTGCTCGGCTACGAGATCGCCCAGTCCGCGAAGGCGGGCGACAAGATCGAGTGCAAGATCCTCAAGGTGTCCCGCAACTCCTACTGAGTTTCTCCGCCTAGCCCCTTCGAGGCCCCCGCCGGTACGCCGGCGGGGGCCTCGTCGTCGTGAGCCGTGTCTCACCGGGGCGCCGGCGCTTGTATGTGCAACGAGTTGCATAGAAAGATTCGGGGCATGGCCCTTGAGCACGCGATCCTCGTCTCCCTGCTGGAGCAGCCGGGCTCCGGTTACGAGCTGGCCCGCCGCTTCGACCGGTCCATCGGGTACTTCTGGACCGCGACGCACCAGCAGATCTACCGCGTGCTCAAGCGCATGGAGGGCGACGGCTGGATCGACGTCCGAGAAGTGCCCCAGCAGGGTCGACCGGACAAGAAGGAGTACTCCGTCGCCGAGGCCGGCCGGACCGTCCTGTCCGCCTGGCTCGGCGAACCGATCCAGCCCGACAGCGTCCGGCACGAACTCGCCGTGAAGATCCGGGGGGCGGCCTTCGACGACGACCCCGCCGCCCTGATCCGCGAGGTCGAGCGGCACCACCTCGCGCACGCCGACCGGCTCACGCACTACCTGGCCGGCGAGCGACGCGATTTCACCGGCCCGGACGCCCCCGCCGCAACCGACGCGGGCCGCGAGCTCCAGCACGTGGTGCTCCGCGGCGGCATCGCCTACGAGCGGATGCAGCTCGCCTGGCTGGAGGACGTACTGGCCACCCTCCACCGGCTCGCCGAGCACTGACCCGCCCGGCTCCGGAGGCCGCCGGGAGCGGCCGCCGGCCCCGCCCCGTCACCATCCCCCGACCCGAAAGGCGCACACCGATGACCGACCCGCTGCTGTTCAACCCGCGCACCTACGACCCCGCGCACTTCGACCCCGAAACCCGCCGCCTGCTGCGCGCCACCGTCGACTGGTTCGAGGACCGGGGCAAGCGCCGGCTGATCGAGGACTACCGCACCCGTGCCTGGCTGGGCGACTTCCTGGCCTTCTCCGCGAAGGAGGGCCTCTTCGCGACCTTCCTGACCCCGGCGTCCGCCGCCGGCCCGCAGGAGACCGACAAGCGCTGGGACACCGCGCGGATCGCCGCCCTCAACGAGATCTTCGGCTTCTACGGCCTCGACTACTGGTACGCGTGGCAGGTGACCATCCTCGGTCTCGGCCCGGTCTGGCAGAGTGAGAACGCCGCGGCCCACCAGCGCGCCGCCGAACTCCTCTCCGAGGGGGAGGTGTTCGCCTTCGGCCTGTCCGAGAAGACCCACGGCGCCGACATCTACTCCACCGACATGCTGCTGACCCCGCAGGACGACGGGGGCTTCCTGGCCACCGGATCCAAGTACTACATCGGCAACGGCAACGCCGCCGGTCTGGTCTCCGTCTTCGGCCGCCGCACCGACGTGGAGGGACCCGACGGCTACGTGTTCTTCGCCGCCGACAGCCGCCACCCGGCGTACGGGCTCGTGCAGAACGTCGTCGACTCCTCGAAGTACGTCAGCGAGTTCCGCCTGGAGGACTACCCGGTCACCGCCGCCGACGTCCTGCACACCGGCCGCGCCGCCTTCGACGCCGCGCTCAACACCGTCAACGTCGGCAAGTTCAACCTCTGCACGGCGTCCATCGGCATCTGCGAGCACGCGATGTACGAGGCCGTCACCCACGCGCAGAACCGCGTCCTGTACGGCCGTCCCGTCACCGCCTTCCCGCACGTGCGCCGGGAGTTGGCCGACGCCTACGTCCGCCTCGTCGGCATGAAGCTGTTCAGCGACCGCGCCGTCGACTACTTCCGCTCCGCCGGCCCCGACGACCGCCGCTACCTCCTCTTCAACCCGATGACGAAGATGAAGGTGACCACGGAGGGCGAGAAGGTCATCGACCTGATGTGGGACGTCATCGCGGCCAAGGGCTTCGAGAAGGACACCTACTTCGCCCAGGCCGCCGTCGAGATCCGAGGGCTGCCGAAGCTGGAGGGCACGGTCCACGTCAACCTCGCCCTGATCCTGAAGTTCATGCGCAACCACCTGCTGGAACCCGCCGAGTACGCGCCCGTCCCGACCCGCCTCGACGCGGCCGACGACGCGTTCCTCTTCCGGCAGGGCCCGGCCCGCGGCCTGGGTTCCGTACGCTTCCACGACTGGCGTCCCGCCTTCGATGGGTACGCGGCCCTGCCGAACGTCGCCCGCTTCCGCGAGCAGGCCGACGCGCTGTGCGCGTTCGTCACCACCGCCGCACCCGACGAGGCGCAGAGCCGTGACCTCGACCTCCTCCTGGCCGTGGGCCAGTTGTTCGCCCTCGTCGTCCACGGCCAGCTGATCCTGGAGCAGGCCCGCCTGACGGACCTGGACCAGGACGTGCTCGACGAGCTGTTCGCCGTCCTCGTACGGGACTTCTCCGCGCACGCCGTCGAGCTGCACGGCAAGGACTCCGCCACCGCGCAGCAGCAGGCATGGGCGCTCGACGCGGTGCGCCGACCCGTCGTGGACGCCGACCGCTCGGCCCGCGTCTGGGCGCGGGTCGAGGCGTTGTCCGGGGCGTACGAGATGAAGCCGTAGCGGGCCGGGTCCGGACCGGGACCCGAACCCGGCCCCGTCGCGCGTGGCGACGGGGCCGGGGCGGCCGTCAGGCCTGGTCGCCCTCCAGCCCCTCCAGGCTGTCCATGAACGAGCTGACGGAGAACACCGCACGGCCGGGACCGGCCGGGCCGTAGCCGGGAGGGGAGCTCAGGCCGAACTCCTCCAGCGTCGCCCGGTAGGTCTCCAGCAACCGGATGTGGTATTCGAGCGGCGCGCCCAGCGGGTTGGCCTTGCCGAGCGGCGTCGTCGGCTCCGGGCACCAGGTGGTGAAGCGCGGCACGACGCCGTGCGACATGAAGTACCGCAGGCCCTCACGGGTCGACTCGATCGCCTCGCCGACCTTGGTGAAGCCGAAGGGCTCGGCCATCTCGATGCCCGCGACGAAGTTGGGGATCACGTTGCGCGGGCCGAACACCTCCGTGGACTCCAGGATCCGGCGGTGCCATTCGTCGCGGCCGACGTAGCGCTCCTTGCCCGGGCAGTGCAGTTCGAACAGGCGTCGGTCCCACACCTCGAAGTTGGGGTGGTAGATCCGGATGCCGTAGTCGTGGAAGCGCTGCACGTCGTCGCGGGGGAGGGCCTGGGCGACGACCTTCCCGGTCCAGCGGCCGGGGAAGCGCTCCTCGATGGCCTTCGCGTAGTGGCCGTAGAAATCGGCCTCGTCACGGCCGGCGACCTTGGAGGTGATCGAGCCTCCCGTGAGGGTGTAGGCCTTGGACGCGCCGGTCGTGTCGTACCGGTCGATGATCTCCAGGGCCTCCAGCACCTCCTCGACCGGCTTCACGCCGGTGTAGGGGCGACCCGCCGCCTTGTGCTGGCGCCAGTTGTGGTTGATGTCGCAGAACTGGCACTCCTCCTTGGCGCCGAAGTACTGGCACACCCGGAACACGGTCAGGTAGATCAGGTAGCCCCACTGGATCGTCGGCGCGACCTCCATCACGGACTTGCCGTTCGACAGCTTGTGCCGGTAGTACTCCGGCATCGGGGGCAGGCCGACGTCCGCGATCCGTGCGCCGTCCAGGTACAGGCCGAGCGTGCCGTCGTCGCCGCCGCGCACCACGTACGGGGAGTCCGGGTTGACCCGTACGGAGACGACGGTGCGGCGCAGGTCGTACGGGCCGCCGGTGAGGACGATCTCCTCGGGCGGCCGGTTGAGGGCGGCCGCGCCCAGCTCCGGCAGCGTGCGGTGGTCGAAGGAGAAGATGAAGTACGACTTCGGTTTGACGTCGCCGCTGCCGCCGTCGGCGGTGCCGCTGAGCGCGGACTCGTCGAAGGCCATGCCACCGCGCAGCAGGTCCTCCTTGATCACGGCTTCCCGGGGCACGTGGGGGAAACGGCCCATCAGGTCCTCGACCAGTGCGGTGCGGCTGACGCCGTCCGTGCCTTCTGCGTGCTGCTTCATTTCCGACTCCTCCAAGGTCGCGCGCCGGGGCGCGCGGGTGTGACGGCGGGCGCGGTGCCGTCGGCACGGTTCAGTTCGTCCGGACGTCCAGTGCCGGGGCCATCATCGCGAAGGCCCGCCCGGCCACCGCGGCCGGGTCCTGCCGGGCCTCGGCCCCGCATTCGCCGGCGCTCCACCGGCGCGGGGCCGCGTCGAAGGCGGTCAGCGCCATGCCGCCGGGCCCGCTGCCCCGTCGGCCGGGAACTGGACGACCACGTCCTCCTCGGACGGGGTGGGCGGTCACCGGCCCATCGTAACCTCATGCCTCGGACGGCATTCGGGCGCGTTGTGGCATCGAGTCCCGGCGACGTCGGAGCGTGCCGGCAACGCCGGATCCGGGCCGGACCACCGGCGGCGCGGCGGTCCGGGGCGGGCGGGAGCCGTCGGAGGGAGATGACCTACGGACGTGCGGTGCGCGTTCCCGGCTCCCGCTTGAGCCACCGGTCGACCAGGCTCCGCGCACCGGTGCGGGTGTCCGCCGGCGGGCGGGTGTCGGTGCGGGGGAGCGTCTTGGTGTCGACGTCGACCTCCGGCGCCGGCCGGGTCGCCCCGTCCGGGGTCGGCTGCTCCTCGACCGGGCGCGGCCGGCGCTGCCACCAGTGGTGCCGGCGCGGGTGTACGGCGCGGCCCATGCGGCGGCCGAGGAAGAGGTACCCGAGCAGGGCCCCCGAGGTGTTGAGGATGACGTCGTCCACGTCGAAGGCGCGCCCCGTGACCAGCGCCCCCTGGATCAGCTCCACGAGCATCATCACCACGGCCGTCGTGAGCGCAACCCGCAGCAGCCCGCGGGCCTGCGGCAACAGCACGGGCAGCAGCACCCCGAACGGCACGCCCAGCAGGATGTTCC
This sequence comes from Streptomyces sp. NPDC048383, assembly GCF_040651775.1. Classification (NCBI taxonomy): domain Bacteria; kingdom Bacillati; phylum Actinomycetota; class Actinomycetes; order Kitasatosporales; family Streptomycetaceae; genus Streptomyces; species Streptomyces sp. NPDC048383. The sequence goes on along the minus strand of NZ_JBEZKS010000002.1, from coordinate 207,041 downwards.
CGCCGAGCTGCTTCACCGCGTCCTTGACGGACGCCCCTTCCATGTAGGCCTCGATCGACGCGCCCGGGTGGACGTTGCTGTGCACCAGGGCGGCCGAGGCCGCCGACGGCTCCAGGGTGACGCGGGCCAGGGCGATGCTGAAGAGGACCGTCCCCACGAAGGCGCCCAACATCGCGAGGACGCGCAGCGCCGGATGGGTGGGCGGCCGGCGCGGTTCCGGCGGGACGGACGGCTGCCTGCGCCGCCAGGCCCTGCGGCGGGGCTCGGCGGCGTTCTTCGGCTCGTGCATGGTCACTCCCTCGGGAACCGTACGGTTGCTGGCGGCCGTGTACCCCGCCGCGCGACGTCCACGCCCGCCCGCCGCGACCGGCATGGACATGGCATGGATGACCATGAATTGACGGGGCATCCGGTCCGCATGGAGACCACAGCGAACGACACCGCGCCGTCCGCCGGACCCGACGCGCGGCGCAGACGCCGACGCCGGGCGGTACGGGCCGCCGTAGCCCTGGCGGCCGTCGCCGTCCTGCTCCTGGTCGCCGGCCGGCTCCTCCAACTGCCCGGCCTCGGTGACCTCTTCGGGACCAGGACCCACGACCGGACCGGTCCCGCCGTCCTCACCTCCCTGCGCGACATGAGCCGGTTGGAGGGAGCGGCGGGTGACTACCAGGTCGTGGTGGACCTGGAACACGACGCCCCCTTCCTCCCGGACGCGGTCCGCGGGACCCGCACCCTGTACGTCGGAGCCGGCTCCGTCTCGGCCTACGTGGAACTGGGCGGACTCGACGAAAAGGCCGTCGCCGTCGACGCGGACCGGACCGCCGTGACGTTGAAACTGCCCCACGCCGCCCTCGGAACCCCCGCCCTGGACGCGAAGCGCTCGTACGCGGTGTCCAAGCAGCGGGGCCTGCTGGACCGGCTCGGCGACCTGTTCTCGGACAATCCCTCGGGCGAACAGGCCGTGCAGAAGGTCGCGGTCCAGCGGATCGACGAGGCGGCCCGCGCCTCCGGCCTGACGGGGCGGGCCGAACGGAACACCACGGCGATCCTGGAGGGCCTGTTGCGCTCGCTCGGCTTCGAGAAGGTCTCCATCTCCTACGCGTGAGCGCCGCCGACCGGGGCCCCGGCCGAGCTCACCGGCCCCGACCGGCGCCGCGCGGGTCGACCCGGTCGACCGGGTCGATCGGCGTGAGGACCCCGAGGCGGTCCTCGACCGCCTGCGCCGCCTCCAGGCACAGGTCCTCCCGGAAGGCCCGCCCGACGATCTGCACGCCGCACGGCAGCCCGTCGAAGACGCCGGTCGGCACGGCCACGGCGGGGACGCCCACGAAGCTGGTCACGGTGCACAGCCGCATCCCCGCGGCGACCCGGTCCCGGCCGGCCCGGTCGCGGGACTCCAGGCCCGGCTCGACGGGCGGCTCCGTGAACGAGGGCCCCACCAGCAACGGGTAGGAGTCGAGGAACTCCGCCCAGGAGCGCCGGATGTTCATCCAGGTACCCATCAGCCGGACGAGTTCCGCCGCGCTCGCGGGCGGGGTCCGTTCCATCGCCATCGCGATGTAGCGGTCTCCGCCCGCGCCGAGCAGCGTGCGCACCGCCGGCCAGGAGGGGGCGAACTCCGTCATGGTGATCCGGCCGTAGGCGTCGAGGGCCTCCTCCATGCGCGGAACGTCCGCCGGCTCGCACACCTCGTACCCGGCGTCCCGCAGCGCCCCGGCGGCGGCCTCGACAGCCGACCGGACCGCCGGGTGCACGCCGAGCCGGCCGGGGTCCGTCACCACGGCCACCCGCACCGGCTCCGGCAGGGCGCCGCCGTAGAGCGGTACCGGAACGGCCCGGGGGTCGCGCGGATCGGTGCCCGCCAGGACCTCGTACGCCAACCGCAGGTCGGCCACCCTCCGGGCCAGGGGGCCGTCGGTGACCAGCATCTGAGAGGCCGGTCCGGGGTCGTCGGGGCCCAGGACGCGGTGGTCCGCCGGGAACCGCCCCGTGGTCGGCTTCAGCCCCGCGACGCCGCAGAACTGGGCGGGGACGCGGATCGAGCCGCCGGAGTCGTTGCCCAGGCCGAGGGCGGCCATGCCCGTGGCGACGGCCACGGCGTCGCCCCCGCTGCTACCGCCCGGGGTCACGGCGGCGTCCCACGGGTTGACGGTGTCGCCGAAGAGCTCGCTGCGGGTGTGCATCCCCGCCAGGATCAGGGTGGGCACGTTGGAATGCCCGAGGGGAATGGCGCCGGCGGCGCGCAGCCGGGCCACCGGCGGTGCGTCGGCGGCCGCCACCAGGCCGCGGAAGCGGGGGACGCCGAAGGTGGTGGGCACGCCCTCGACCGGAGTGCTCTCCTTGACCGTGAAGGGCACCCCCGCGAGCGGCCCGAGCACCTCGCCGGCGGCCCGGGCGCGGTCGGTGCGGGCCGCGGCGGCGCGCGCCCGGTCGGCGATGACCCGGGTCACCGCGTTCACCGCAGGGTTGACCGCGGCGATGCGCTCCAGGTGGCTGTCGACCAGTTCCGCCGCCGACACCTCCCCACTGCGCACGGCCGCCGCCTGCCGGCCCGCCGACATCTTCCACAGGGCGTCACGCATGACCGTACCCGTCTTCCGTACTCGTTCCGATGCGCTTGTATCGGTACTGTATGCCGCCAACCGATACGAGCGCATCGAAAAAATGGCGGCCGGAGCCCCGCCTCCCACCCGCACCGCCCCCGGGCAGCACCTCACCCGGAGGGCCCACCCTGATGGACCGCCCGGTGGGCACCCACCAGGGTGGAGGTGGGCCACCTCCCGCCCCTGCCGGGCCGGGCGGCTCCCACAGCCGAGGAGACTGCCGATGCGCCGCTACCCACCGATCGCCGAACACGGCCTGATCGGAGACCTCCAGACCTGCGCGCTCGTGTCCTCCGACGGCGTACTGGACTGGTTCTGCTCCCCGCGCTTCGACTCGCCCAGCGTCTTCGCCGGCCTCCTCGACCACGACCGGGGCGGCCACTTCGCGATCACCGCCGACGCCGCCGACGTCACCACCCGCCAGCTCTACCTCGCCGACACCGCGGTCCTCATCACCCGCTTCCTCACCGCCGACGGCGTCGGCGAGGTCATCGACTTCATGCCCGTCAGCGGGGAGCACACCGCCACCGACCGCCACCAGGTGGTCCGCGTGATGCGGGTGGTGCGCGGGGTCGTGCGCTTCGCCCTGGAGTGCCGCCCCCGCTTTGACTACGGCCGGTCCCCCCACACCCTGACCCTGGACGCCGCCGGCGCCCGGTTCGACAGCCCGGACGCCACCGCCCACCTCCAGGCCGTCGGCCCGGTGCCGCTGGAGGCCGAGGGGAGCGACGTGCGCGCGTACGTCACCCTGGCCGCGGGCGAACGCGCCGCCGTCGTCCTGACCGTCCGCGACGCCGGCGGCGAGGCCCCCGAACCTCCGACCGTGGCGGGCACGACCGAGGCGTTCACCGCCGTGCACTCCTTCTGGCACGCCTGGATCGGCCGGTGCACCTACCGCGGCCGGTGGCAGCAGATCGTCAACCGCTCCGCCATCACCCTCAAACTGCTCACCTACGCGCCCACCGGCGCCCCCATCGCCGCCGCCACCATGGGCCTGCCCGAGCAGGAGGGCGGCGAGCGCAACTGGGACTACCGCTACACCTGGGTCCGTGACGCCTCGCTGTCGGTGCGCGCCATGCGCGACCTCGGCTTCACGCAGGAGGCCGACGCCTTCCGCGACTGGCTCGGGCAACGGCTCTACGACGGGGGCGCGCCCAACGGCGAACCGCTCCAGATCATGTACCGCGTCGACGGCGACCCCCACCTCACCGAGGAGATCCTCGGCCACCTGGAGGGCTGGCGCGGCTCGGCCCCGGTACGCGTGGGCAACGGCGCGGCCGACCAACTGCAACTGGACATCTACGGCGAGGCCGTCCACGCCCTCGCCCAGGTCGACCACATCACCCACGTGATCGGCTACGACGGCTGGAAGCGCTTCGCGGGCCTGCTGGACTGGCTGTGCGAGAACTGGGACCGGGCCGACGAGGGCATCTGGGAGACCCGGGGCGGCCGGCAACACTTCACCTACAGCCGCCTCATGTGCTGGGTGGCCTTCGACCGGGGCATCCGCCAGGCCGGGGCCAGCGCCCGCCCGGCCGACCTGCCCCGCTGGACCGCCGCGCGCGACGCCATCCTGGAGCAGATCATGACCCGCGGCTGGAGCGAGGAACGCGGAGCGTTCGTCCAGCACTATGACACGACCGTCCTGGACGCCTCCCTGCTGCTGATGCCCCTGGTCGGCTTCATCGCGCCGCAGGACCCGCGCTGGCTCGCCACCCTGGAGGCCATGGACGCCGAACTCGTCGTCGACAGCCTCGTCTACCGCTACGACCCGGCCGCCTCCCCGGACGGGCTGCGCGGCACCGAGGGCACCTTCTCCCTGTGCAGCTTCCTGTACGTGTACGCCCTCGCCCGCTCGGGCCGCCCGGGACAGGCGCGGTACGCCTTCGACAAGATGCTCACCTACGCCAACCACGTCGGGCTCTTCGCCGAGGAGATCGGACCCACGGGCGAGCAACTGGGCAACTTCCCCCAGGCCTTCACCCACATCGCCCTCATCACCGCCGCGCTCACCCTCGACACCGAGCTCGACGAGGCGGCCGGAAAGGGCTGAACCCCACCGGGCGCCGGTACCTCCCGGCGGGGGCCGCCGGAAGGACAGGCGATTTCCTGCCACCGCGACGTCGGGTTGGCCGGACAATCGTGGATCTCCCGCCCCGTATGTGGCAGTCTCGGGAAACCGCAGGGTGCGAACCGTGCTCCGCCGTCCCGTCGCGCCGGGGCGCCGACTTCGCCGAGCACCACCGACCGGAAGGCCGGTGACCGGAGTCCCTCCGCGGCAGCCGGGGCGACCGTACGGACAGCTGTACCCCGCCCCGCGACGAGGAACGCGGGAGGTTGTCCACCGGCGGCGGCCGGGAGCGTCACAGGTTCGTGGAACAGCGTCACAGGGGGAACTGGTGTTCAAGCAGCGGGAGATGCGGCGGTCGATCGCAGCCATGGCGCAAGCGATCGCCCATCTGGAAGCCCCCGTGGAGGGCGCGACGATCTGCCGCGCGCTCTGCGAGGCCATGGGCGATCGGCGCAACCGCGAGATCGAGTTCCGGACGACGTCCTTCCCGCCCGGCATGGCCAGCGGACTGGCGCTCGACCTCGGGTCGAGGGACCTCATCGTCGTGGAGGAGCGGACCGTACCCGAGCACCAACTCATCATCACCGGACACGAACTCCGACACCTGGAACTCGGCCACTGCCACCAGCACGTCACCGAGGGAACCGCGACCGCCCGCCTGCTGCGCCACGACTCGGACCTCCAGGACGTCGTCGCCTCCGCCCTGGCGATCGCCGGCCGCCAGATCCCTGCCCTCCTGCGGTCGGGCGGCACCGCGGCACGCCAACACGAACGCGAGGAACAGGCCGCTGAGCGGTACGGGCTCGAACTGGCCCACGCCGTACGGCACCTGCTGCGCGCACCCCTGCCCCACTTCCTCGACCGGGGCACCACCTCCGGCAGGATCGAGGTCGTCCTCGGCGGCCACGCCAGGCGGAGCTGACGCGACGGGCCCGGACCCCCGTCCGGCCGCGGCGCCGGGCGTCCCGGGCCGTTCCGTGCCGTAGCGGACGGGAGCGTCGATCACCCCTCCTGGAGGTAGGCGGCGATCATCGCGATGTCGTTCGCGACGCTCAGGATCCCGCTCGGGTCGGGCGTCGGCGTGGCGGCCCCGGTGACGCCCGCGTAGAACACGTCGAACCGGCCGTCACCCCGGTCCAGGTACCCGGCGATGGTCATCGCCCCCACCCCCAACCGGTCGTTGAGCGCGTCGTACCCGACGGCGGCCCCCGTCTTGGCGAACACCTTGCCGCGGGCCGGGCAGTCCCGGCAGTTGGTCGCGAGCAGCCCGTCGACGCCGAGGATCGGCAGCGCCTCCCGGAACCGCCGCGCGTCCGGGGTGCCCATCCAGTACGTCAGCATCTGGATCTCGGCCCGGGGCGTCGCCCGGTCCACGGGGTTCCCGCCCCGGCCGTCGAGCAACCGCACCTGCTCGCGGTCCACGCCCGCCCCGTCGAGGAACCTCGCCAGGACCGGGAAACCGTCCATGCAGGCGTGGCTTCCGGCCTCCACCGCCATCAGGCAGATCCCGAGGTTGGCGCCCAGGTTGTGGCTGACCTTCAGGATGAGCTCGGCGTAGTCCGCGTAGGGCGGCGACGTGTACACCGCCACCCGCGGGCTCCCCTCGTACGTCCGGGGCAGCGCGGCCACCGGGTTGGGCCCGGCCGCGTCCGCCGTGACCCGCACCCCGACCCGCCCGAGCGCCTCGATCAGCACGCGGCGCCCGAAGGCCGCCGGGTCGGCGACGGGGGACACCCGCAGCACCGGCGCGGCGCCCACCGCGATCGTGCCGGACAACCGGATCCGGGTGCCGTTCTCCGAGGCCGTCACGTCGATGGCGCCCGCTTCGCCCGCCGCGACCGTCCGCACCGTCGACGTCACCCGGTACGGGGCGACCCGTGGCCGCCAGTCCAGCCGGGCGGGGGCGTCCGGGCGGTCCCCGGGGGTGGTCAACAGGTCGATCAGGTTGTCGTTGATGATCAGCGGGGTGGGCATCGGGTCGAGCGTCGGGTCCGGTGCGAAGAGCCGGCTGTCGACGACCACGTCCCCCTCGACCCGGGCGATCCCCGCATCCCGCACCTGCCGGGCCAGCCGGTCGATGCCCGCCAGCGGGTCCTCCGGGGTGAGCGTCGCGCCGGGGACGTCGTTGGCGTAGGTGTGGTCGAGGTCGGTGAACGCCACCGTGCCGTCGGGGCGGGTCCTGCCGCCCATGGTCAGGTCGCCCTGCGCGACCAGGGCCAGGTTCCCGTTCAACGTGGCGCCGTCCCGCTCGCCCACCGCGTGGACGGGCGTCTCGAAGCGGTGCCCGGCGCCCAGGGTCTTCCACGGCCCGGACACGCTGAACAACTTCGCCGTGGAGCCCGGGATGAAGACCTGGTCCGCGAACATGTCGTGCACCACCCGACCGCTGCCCGCCTCGACCTGGAGGAGGCCCCACTGCGCGTTGCGGTACTCGGGCTTGCGCATGATCTCCGTGATGCGGGGGTCGAGCGGGTCCGAGCCGGGCTCGGCCGACACCGAAGGGGTCGGTGCGGCCGGTGGGGTCGGTGTGATCGGCCCCGACGCCGCACCCGAGGTCAGCGCGGCCAGCAGGAGGGCCGAGCAACCGGCGACCACCCGCCGTCGCGGGGACCACCTGGAGCCCTGCTGCCATGTCCGCGGGCCCTGTCCTGGGGCCCGGGAGTCTGTTTCCGCCATGCGGCACGCCCCGTTCGTCTCGACGGACTCCGGCCGCACCGGCGGGCCGGGCCCCACCCCCGGGATCAGACCAGCCTGGCACGCCCGCCCGGGGCGCGCACTCCGCCCGGGCGGTGCGGCGAGGTCAGGACCGCCACGGTGGGCCGCGCCCGCCCTACTCGGCGGGCGTACGGCGGCCTCGGGGGTCCCGGTGCTCCCCGTGACCGGTCAGGCGGTCACCGAGCGGGCTGCGCCGGTAGAGGACGTGCCGCCCGTCGCGGGCCCTGGTGACGAGGCCGGTCGCGTGCAGCACGCGCAGGTGCTGTGACACGGCGCTCGGGGTGACACGGAGACGGCGGGCGATCTCCACGGTCGGCAACGGCTCTTCGAGCAGGACGAGCAGCCGCGCCCGCGGCGCCCCCAACAGGGAGGCGAGGGCGGGCGCGGTGACCACCGGCGCGGATTCCCACAGCGTCGCCACCCCGCGGCTGGGGTAGGCGAGCGTCGGCGCTTCGTCCTGATCGACCGGCGGCGCCGGCTTGTGGGCGAACACGGACGGTACGAGCAACAGCCCCCGGCCCGAGGCCTTGACGTGGTGCCGGCTGACCATCCGGTCCACGTACAGGACGCCCCCCTGCCAGCGCAGATTCGGATGCATGTCGGCGAACAACAACCGGGCCCCACCCAGGGCCAGTTGTCGGGCCCGGTAGGTCATGTCCGCCTCCAGGACCAACCGCATGCGCGGCCACACCGGTTCGACGGCGACCGTGAAGTACCGGAGCAGCAACGCGCAGAGCTCGTCCCGCAGTCGAGCCACCGGGGCGTCGTCGGCGGCGAGGGCGTCGCGCAGTGCTCCGGGCAACGGATCCGGCGCGTGCGCGGCCAGCAGGTCGCGGCGGACCACGGCCGGGGGAGTACGGAGTACGACGGCCAGTTCGTCCGCGAACGACGCGTCGAAGCGGGTGGGCCGCGGCGTGAAAAAATCGGGCAGGGTGCGCCGTACCGGCATCAGCGACATCAACGTCTCGACGTCGGTCGCGTCCAACCCGCCGAGGACGGACCGGCGCCAGGGCAGGTGCAGCGCGGACAGCCCCGGCTCGCGCAGGACCCGAAGGCTCAGCACGGTCTCGTACAGCGGAGAGAGCGCGAACCGGGTGTCCGCGAGATCCTCCACGCCGAGTTCAAAGGTGATCATTAAGCGCCACGCTACATTCATTGGCGCTCGTGCGGGGGTGCCGTGAACTCGTCCCCATGACACCCACACCACCCGCGCGGCGCCCCGCCGGCGCGCTGCGGCCCCACCCCGCCGGCCCCGGGGCGGTGCGCTGACATGGACCGCCGGACGCTCCTGTTGCTCTCCCTCGCCTGCGCCGTCGGCGTCGGCAACGTGTACTTCCCCCAGGCGATCGGCCCCCTCGTCGCCACCGGACTGGGCGCGTCCCCCGATTCCGCGTCCCTGATCGTGACGGCCACCCAGATCGGCTACACCGCCGGCATCTTCCTCCTGGTGCCGCTGGGCGACCGGCTCCCGTACCGGCCCCTGTTGGTCACCCTGTTCGCCCTCACCGGAGCGGGCCTGCTCGCCGCGGGCTGCGCGCCGGCGCTGCCGCCGCTCGTCGCCGCGAGCGCACTCGTCGGCGTCACCACGGTGGCCGCCCAACTCATCGCCCCGCTGGCCGCCGGGCTGGTGGGCGAGGAGCGCCGTGGCGCGGTCATGGGCACGCTGCTCAGCGGCTCGCTGGCCGGGATGCTGCTCGCCCGCACCTTCGGCGGCACGCTCGGCGAACGGCTGGGCTGGCGGGCCCCCTATCTGGTCGCCGCCGCGGTGGTGCTGCTCCTGGCGGTCGTCCTCGCCCGCACCCTGCCGGCCACCGCCCCGCCCCTGCGTCGCCCGTACCCGGCGCTCCTGGCCGAACCCCTCCGACTGCTCCGTACCGAGCCGGAACTGCGCCGCTCCTGCCTCTACCAGGCCACCGTCTTCGCCGGATTCTCGGCCGTCTGGACCTGCGCGGCGCTCCTGCTGACCGGTCCCGCGTACGACCTGGACGTACGGGCCGTGGGACTGCTGGCCCTGGTCAACGCGGTGACGGTCGTCTGCACCCCGTACGCCGGACGGCAGGTCGACCGCAGGGGAGCCGACGCGGTCAACCTCGTCTGCCTGTCGGCGGTCCTCGGTTCGGCCGCGCTCCTGGCGGCGGGTTCGGGCGGCGGACCCGCGGGCCTGACCGCTCTGGTGGCCGGAACCCTGCTGCTCGACGTCGCCATGCAGTCCGGCATGATCGCGAATCAGGCCCGCGTCCTGGCCCTGCGCCCCGACGCCCGCGCCCGCCTCAACACCGCCTACATGACCTGCGCCTACCTGGGCGGCAGTGCGGGCTCCTGGCTCGGCGTACGGGCCTACGGCCTGGCCGGCTGGGGCGGGGTGTGCGCGCTGCTCGCGGCCCTCGCCGGGATCGGGCTCACCCGCCACCTGACGGCGACCCGCCCCGGCAGCCGACCCCGGCCGGACCCGTCGGACGCACGGCCCGGACCCCCCACAACGACGGCGCCCGCCGGCGGTGAGCGCCGGTGAACGCCGTGCGCGGCGTCAGTCGCCGCCGCCACCGCCTCCGCAGCCGCCCCCGCCACCGCAGGACGAGCCGCCACCGCAGCCGCCACCGCCGCCGTCCCCCCATGACCCGGACCGCCGCCTGCGCGACGACCCTCCGCGCCGACGGTTCCCCCGGGTCACCGAGAAGAGGACCACGACGAACCCGAACACGAAGATCATCAAGATCTCCATCACGCCACCCCCCGTACTCATTCCAACCGGATTGTATGAGCGGTATCCCCGCCCCGGCCGAGCGCTACGACGGACTTGAGCAACTCCAGAGCTTCGTCTGCGGAGGCCGCCCGGGCGGCGCCCGCACGGGTGGTGGGGAGGCGCCCGCACGGGTGCCGGGGCGGCGCACAAGGGGGTGCCCGGGCAGGTGCCCACGCAGGTGCCCACGCGGGTCCTGAGTAGGCGTACTCACGACAGCGGGCCGGGCCGCTCCCGATGATGGGCAACGACCCATCCGCACCGCCGCACCAGCGAGGTCCCGTGCTCACCCGTATCGCCGACGCCCTCTTCCCCGCCTTCGGCAGCCTCTCCGTGACGGCCGACCCCGCGGACCCCGCCGACTCGCTGCCGCGGGGCGCCTGCGTGCTCGTCGCGAACCACACCTCCCTCTGCGACCCCGTCGTCGTCGCGGCCGCGCTGCGCAGGCTCGGCACGGAACCCGTGATCATGGCCGCCGCCGGGCTCTGGCGGATCCCCGTCCTCGGTGCGGCCCTGGCCCGCGACGGGCACATCCCCGTCCACCGCGGCACCGCCCGCGCCGCCGAGGCGCTCGACCGGGCGGCGCGGGTCATCGCCGACGGACGTTCCGTCCTGCTGTACGGCGAGGGACGGCTGCCGACCCGCCGTGACCCGGGAGAAGAGGCCCCGGGTCCGTTCCGCAGCGGCGCGGCACGCCTCGCGCTGGCCGCCGGCGTGCCCCTCGTACCGGTGGGTCAGGCGGGCGCCCGACGGCTGTGCTCCGGAGGCACCGTCAAGCAGCTCGCCGGCGCCCTCACGGCGCCCGCCCGCCGCCCCCGTCTCCATGTGCACGTCGGTGCGGCCCTGAACCTGCCCGCTGCGGTTCCCGAGGCGAGCGCCCACGCCCATCGGGCCGTCACGGCGGCCTGGCGGACCGCGGTCGACGCCCTGGCCGCGTCCGGCGTTCGCTGACGTCGGTCCGCGTCGCCCGCCTTCACGGCCGGGCGCCCGCCTCCGGGCCGTCGGCCGGGCGGCGGGCGCGTCGAGTCATGGGGGAGAGGGGGTTAGGGGTGGTGGGGTCGTGCGGACCCTGGTTCAGGTGATGTCGGCGGAGACGGACCGGTCGGTGTGACCCTGGACGGCCGTCCGGAAGGCCTCCATGCAGGGGGTGCAGTAGCGTTCGGCAGCCGCCTCCCCGGCGGTGCTCCGGGCGGTGGCCGAGGGGGGCGCGTGCCGGCCGCAGAGGGTTCCCGAGGGGCCCTCCTTGGCGAGGACGTGCCACAGGAGTTCGCCACGGCCGTCGGGTGAGTCCGCGCGCATTTCGTACATGAGAATGCCCTTCGCGCTGGCTGGGCGGGCGAAAGGTCGCCCGTCGTCCATGAGAGCCCGGTTCGGCCGCAAGGGCCACTCGGCCTCGGCCGCCCGGGGGAAACCGTGGCGCGGGAGGTTTGAATCCCGCTCCGGCCGTACGTGAAACCGGCCGTTCGGGCGGGCCCGGCCGCGCGGGCGAGCGCGGGCGCCCCGGGCGGCGCCCGCGCCGTGGGGGCCGCCGGGGTCGCTCCCGCATTCGGATGAAACGCGCGCGGCGGGGTGGTCGCGGGTCACGGCGCCGGGGGTGGGGGTGGGCGAGGATGAGGGGCGGGCTGCCGAACGGGACCGTTGTCCGGTCCGCCCCGAGGACGGGCAGCGCTCCGTGACGGCAGCCCGCTCGGTCGCGGCCACCCCCCCGTCGTCGCCACCGCACCACCGGTGGCGATGGGCCCGACCTCCAACGTTCCACACCCGCAGCACACATGACGATGCGTCACCCCAATCACCTCGTTCCCCTGCGACGAAAGCTTGACCTCAAGCCCGGTTGAGGTCGCAAGGTTGCCCCAACGGCGGGCGCCGGAAGGTCCGGAGGCCCGAGCGGAGGGGGAACGTCATGCGCGTGACGGAGGTACGGGAGTTCGGTGGCCCGGAGGTACTGGTCGTGGGGGAGGCGCCCGAGCCGGTTGCGGGACCGGGGCAGGTGCTGGTCGCCGTAGCCGCCGTGGACACCATCTTCGTGGAGACGCAGGTGCGCGGCGGCTGGGGCCGGGAGTACTTCCCGCTCACCCTGCCGTACGTCCCGGGCGGCGGTATCACCGGCGTGGTCCGCGCGACCGGGGAGGGCGTTGACCCCGCGTGGACCGGACGCAGGGTGGCGGTGTCCCTCGGGCACACCGGCGGGTACGCGGAGTTCGCCGTGGCGAGCGCCGACGCGCTGGTCTCCGTACCCGACCAGGTCTCCCTCACCGACGCGGCGGCCCTCGTGCACGACGGCGTGACGGCGGCCAAGTTGCTGGAGGTTACCGGGCTCCGGGTTGGCGAACAGGTGCTGGTCATGGGGGCCTCGGGCGGCATGGGCACCGTACTCGTCCAGCTGGCGAAAGCGGCGGGCGCGCGCGTGGTCGGGGTGGCGCGCGGCGACCGGAAGACCGATTTGGTACGGGAGTTGGGGGCGGACGCCGTCATCGACGCCGCCCGACCGGACTGGGTGGAGGCGGCCCGGACCGCTCTCGGCGACGCGGGCGCCGACGTCGTCCTCGACGGGGTGGGCGGTCACGTCGGCGTCGCGGCATTCGCGTTGACGGCGGCCGGCGGCCGGTTCTCCGCCCACGGCGCCCCCACGGGCGGCTTCGCCCCCGTGGACCCGGACGAGGCCGCCGCCCGAGGCGTTCGACTGCTCGGCATCCAGGACGTGCAGATGTCGGCCGAGGAGCACACCGACCTGGTGGCGCGAGCCCTGCGGGCCGCGGCGGACCGGACGCTGCGCCCGGTCATCGGCGCCACCTTCCCCCTGGAGCGCGCGGCGGCGGCGCACGAGGCGATCGAGTCCCGCACACTCCTCGGCAAGGTCGTGATCACCGTGTGACGAGGGCCGGCCAGGTATGGACCTCGGCGCCGCCGGCCCGCGTCGAGGGGTGCTGCCGTGGTGCTGTTGACGTGGATCGCCGAGGTGGCGGACGAACCCCTGGTCCTGGAAAGCGCCGACCGGGGCCGGAAGTCGGCGACGAACACGTGGTGGCCGAGCGCGGACGAGGAGGACAGGGCGTCCCTGTCGGTCGCCGCGGTGGTGTCGGCGTTCGTGCGCGTGCCGCGCCTCACCCCGGGTGCGGGGCCCCGGAAGGCTTCCGGTCCGGTGGTGGTCCGGCGGCGGCGATGCGCTCCAGGTCCGTCATGAGGGAGTCCAACCACGAGGTGGTCGCGTAGTACAGGCGGGGCGCGCCGGGAGGTTCAGCGGCGAAGCCGTCGTAGGTCGGATCGCGCAGCGGGATCGCGGCGTACGGGGTGTCGCCGCCCGGGTCGAGTCGGGCCGACACGAGCAGCATCCGTCCCGCGACCCGGTCGCCGAGCGCGGTGACCGAATGCGCCGGCTCCCGCCCCATGGGCGGGGCGACGATCCGCTCGGGCGGTACGAGCAACCTGTCGGCGCCCCACAGCGTGTGGTGGCCGACCATCAGCGTGGCCTGCCAGTCCCGCCCCGACGCCGTCCGCCCCGCGGGTTCGCTCTGGTACTGCGCGTACGCGGACTCCGCCAGGATCAGCGCGGTGCGCAGCGAACGGTGGCCCGGGGCGCCGGCGACCGGCACCCGTACCCCGCCGGCGGCGATCTGGGTGGTGGTGGCCACGACGATCTCCGCCGCACCCCGCAGCAGCACCGCCACCGACCGTCGCAGTTCGGCCTGTGCGCCGCGCGGCCAGGCCAACAGGCCGAACACGGCGCCGATGGCGCTGCCTGTCAGTACGTCCAACAGCCGGAACTCGGCGAGCTGCCAGGTCGCGGGAGCCAACTGCGCGAACACCAGGGCGACCACCAGGGTGAACATCGCCTGGGCCCAGCCGACGCCCTTGACCGGCCCCAGCGTGAACGCGACCAGCATCAGCGGGGGCAGCGCCGCCGCGTACACGGCGATGTGCGTGCCCACGACGGCCAGCAGCACCGCCGCGACGAGGGCGCCGGCCAGGGTTCCGATGAGGGCCACCCGGACCGTGGAGCGGGTCTCCTCCACCGTCGTACGGGTCAACGTCAAGGTCGCCAGCAGCACCCAGAACCCGTGCGGCAACGTGTCCTCCCCGGCGATCACCCGCGCGGCCGCCAGCGCCAGGCTGAGCCGCACCGCGTTCTGGAATAGCACCGACCGCCGCGCCGCGTGCCCCGACAACCGGAACCACCACAACCGGGGAGCGCGCATCGTGGCGTACCAGAACCGGCCCGGCGCCGCCTGCGCCGCGCCCGCCCGGCCCGCCACCGCGATGCCGGCCGCCGTCGACATCGCCAGCGCGGCGTCGGCGGCCTCCAGGACCGCCGCGTGCCGGCGCAGCAGCGCCGGGGACGGATCCACCGCCGGGCCCCCCGCCAAGGCCGTACGGGCGCGCAGCAGCTCGGTGTGCGCCGCCACGGAGGTCGTCCGGCCGCGGAGCCGGTCGGACGTCTCCGCGGCGGCGTCCCGTACCGCCCGCAGTACTTCCAGGTCGGCCTGTCCCGGCTCCGCGCCGGCGACCGGCGGCAGCAGGGTGAGCCGGTTCAGCAGGGTCCGGGTGGTGAGGCCCGTGTGGGACAGGGCCCGCTCCCGTACGCCCGGCCCGGCCGGCCGCTCGGCCTCCGGCACCTGCGAGGGCCGCAGACGGGTCCCCGCCTCCTCGGCCACGCGCGCCAGCGGCTCGGGCACCGCGTACGGGGCTTCGGCCAGCGCCTGGGCGCAGCCGCGCGCGGTGTCGGCGGCCCGCGCGGCCAGCGCCACGTACGACACCGTCGGGGGATCGGGGAACAGGAACATCTCCGCCAGGAACAGCAGGGCGATGCCGACGGTCGTGCCCAGCAGTCGCTCGTCCAGGGTGTCCGGAGCGTAGGGCGGGAACGACGGCAGGATGTACATCAACTGCAACCCGGGCGCGGCGCCCGCGGGCCGCGGGCCGCCCACGGCGCTGAACGCCAGGGCGAAGCCCACGACCAGCATGCCCAGGACCGCGCTCCAGGTCCGTACGGACAGATAGGTGCCGATGG
Source organism: Streptomyces sp. NPDC048383 (assembly GCF_040651775.1). Lineage (NCBI taxonomy): Bacteria > Bacillati > Actinomycetota > Actinomycetes > Kitasatosporales > Streptomycetaceae > Streptomyces > Streptomyces sp. NPDC048383. The sequence continues at coordinate 191,904 of NZ_JBEZKS010000002.1, read as the reverse complement.
TGATCAGCACGCAGCAGACGGGCAGGAGCGGGAGCACCACCGCGGCGCGCTGGCGGCCCGTGCCGGGGATGTGCGACAGCCCGGCGAGGGCCACCGCCGCGAACAGCGCGTACGTCGCGCCGGTGGCCGAGCCGAACCCGTAGAGGAGCAGGTAGAAACCGGCACCGGCGGCCACGGTCACCCGGATCGACCGCCGGGCCGCCGCCGCGTAGGCGACGGGCAGTCGGCCCTTGCGGACGCCGCCCGTGTCCTGCGGATCACCACCCATGTCCCCAGGATCACCCCGCACCGGCCGACCGGCACGCGGCGGAGCGGGCGGCCCGCGCGGAGCGGCCGGCCCGCGACAACGCCGGGAAAAGCGGGCGCGCCGTCGTACGGCAGCCCGTCGGGGGTGACGGCGCGCCGTGGTGCGGGAGCCCGCCCCGTGCGCTACAGTGATCTTGTTCCTGCGGCCGCGAACAGCGGCGGCGGGACCTGCGTTGGTGGTCCAAGGAAAGACGCCCCGCTTCCCGCGGGGAAATGTAGGTGCAAGGCCTGCCCAGCGCTCCATGCGGAAAGCCCCGTTCTCCTCACGGAGACCGGGGCTTTCCGCCGTCCCGCCCCGACGCCTACGGCCGGGTGGCGGTGACCAGGTAGTAGTCCAGGACCCGTTCCTCCCAGGCGGCCAGGAAGTTCCTGGGCCAGGTGCCGGGGCCCCACACCCGCGCCAGCCAACGGTCCCAGCCGGGCCAGACGTGCGGGCCGATCGAGCGGCTGCGGACGTCGACGAGCCCCGCGCCGGTCAGGGCGTCGGCGAGTCGGGACACGGGCCGGGCGATGTCCAGGCCGCTGGCGTACGAGTCGAGCAGGCCGGCGAGCCGCTCGGCCTGGGCGGCGGTGCCGTCGACGGTGAAGAAGCCGGCGAGTGCCAGCCGGCCCCCGGGGCGCAGCACGCGGGCCGCTTCCCGGGCGAACGCGTCGAGGTCCGGGAAGTGCTGGACGGCCTCGACGCTGTAGAGGCAGTCGAACTCCCCGGCCCCGAAGGGCAGGTTCTCGGCGGCGCCCAGGGCGAACCGCAGCCGGTCCGGTTCGGCGGCCAGCAGCGGGGCGTTGGCCTCCCGGGCCCGCCGGAGCTGCTGGGGGTGGATGTCGACGCCGGTGATGGCAGCCGGCCGGTACTCCTCCAGGGCCAGCGCGCAGCCGACGCCGAGGCCGCAACCGACCTCCACGACCCGCCCGCCGCCCGGGGCGGCGGCGTCCAGGACGTGTCGGTAGAGGTCCTGCTCGCTGCGGATCCGGTCACCGTCCGACAGGGGCCCGTCGATGTCGACGGCCTTCCAGTAGCCGAAGTTGATGAACCCTCCGGTGAACACGGGCACGGAACTGAGGTCGGCCGGTCCGTACGTCTCCCACACCGCGGGCCGGACGGCCGGATCGGACTGCTGTCGGGACTCGCCTGTCAACGCCCCACCACCTCCGCGGACTCGGGGGCCGGTGCGGTCCCCGTACTGCCCAGTGTGGCCCGCGCGGCCCCGCTCCGACAGACCGCCCCACCGGCGTCGCCAGGACTCCCGCGACCGATCGGGTCGAGGCGGCCGGTGGACTCGTGCGAATCCACCGGCCGGGCATCCGGCCGCTCCGGAATCTCGTGGAATCACCCAGTGGGTCTCCCGCCGCCCGCGCGGATACGTTCGTGCGATGCGTGATCCACGGAGTGGCGGTATGGCGGGTGCGGTGGTGTCCGTACTGGTGGCGGCGGTGCTCTGGGGCACCGTGGGGCCCGCTCAGATCTGGGCGGGCACCGGCGCCCACCCGGTGTCCCTGGGGGCGGCCCGGATGCTGCTCGGTGGGCTCGTGCTCAGCCTGCTTACGGTACGCCCGGCCGGGCTGCGGACCCTGCGCCGGCCCGGCGCGGGCCGGTGGCTCGTGCTGAGCGTGCTGGTGACGGCCGCCTTCCAGGTCTGCTTCCTCCAAGCGGTGGAACGGACCGGCGCCGCCCTCGCGACCGCCGTCGCCTTCGGGACCGTGCCCGTGGTCAGCGGCCTGTGCGCGCGTCTGCTCTCCGCCGAACGGCCGACCATACGGTGGCTGTGGGGGACGGGCTGCGCGGTGCTCGGGATCGGCCTGTTGCTGCTGCCGGGCAGCGGGGCGCGCGCCGACGGGGTGGGCGTGGTCTGCGGCGTCGTGGCCGGAGCGAGCTTCGGCGTGTACATCGCCGCGACGAAGGCACTGGGCTCCCTGGGCGTCGACCTCGGGGCCGCGGCGCCGGTGAGCGTGCTGTGCGCGGGGCTGCTGGTCTCCCCGTACCTGCTGGTGGCCCCGGAGGGCCTGACCGCCCCGCGGGCGGTCGCGCTGATCGGCTGGCTGGGCCTCGGGACGACGGCCCTCGGCTACCTGCTGTTCACCCGCGGTGTGGGGCGCCTCGGCGCGGCCACGACGGGCACGCTGAGCCTGACCGAACCGCTCGTCGCCACCGTGCTCGGCGTGGTGTTCCTCGGCGAACGCCCGGGACCGCCCGCCGCGGCGGGCGGCGCCCTGCTGCTGGCCGGGCTCGTCCTCGTCTCCCTGCCCGAGCGGCGACGGGCGGTCGAACCGGACCCGGCGGACGCCCCGCAAGGAGCGGCCACCGGGTCCGGCGCACCCTAACGGTCCTGGTAGGACGTCATGTTGTCGCGCACCCGGGACGAGAAGAACATCGGTCCGATCGCATCGGCCCAGGCCATGCCCTCCAAGGTCAGCCCGAACGTCCCGTCCGTCTCCCGCACCCACCTCTTCTCCACCAGCGCGCCGAGCTGCGGCGCGAAGTCGTCCTCGAAGCGCGTCGCGAACTGCTGCTCGTAGCCGGCGGCGTGCAGACCGGTCGACTCCAGGAGCTGCTGGAGGACGTACATGCGGCGCCGCTCACCCTCGTCCATCCGAAACGCCCACTGCGCGCGCCGGAACTGCTCGGTCGGGGTGGCGATGTAGTCGTCGATGATGCGCCGCACCTCGGGCACGGCCACCGCGTAGTCGGTGGTGTAGTGCAGATCGGTGGTGAACGAACGGGCGCCGACGCCGAGTCCGACCATGCCGGCCTGCTGGTTGTACTCGCTGATGCTGCTGCCGTCGGCGTCCTCCACGGCCGCCGTCCCGATCCGCCGGAAGACCCGCATCGACGTCTGCTCGTACCCCGCCGACAGCAGGTGGTCGCGGCCGAAGCGGTAGAGCCGCAGCCGCTGGTCGTTCCAGTCCTGCAGGGTCTTGGCGTGCCTGCTGCTGAGCCCGGTCAACGGGCGCACGTACAGCGGGTACAGGTAGATCTCCTCCGGCTCCCACGCGAGCGCGGCTTCCAGGGACACCTTGAAGGTGCGCTCGGTCTGGCCGTCGATGCCGTAGATGAGGTCGATGTTGAGGATCGGGAACCGGGCCTCCTTCAGCAGGGCGAGCGCGCTCTCCACCTCCTCGCGCTTCTGCGGACGGACCGCGGCCCGCGCCTCCTCGTCGATGAAGGACTGCACGCCGATGCTCAGCCGGGTCGCGCCCCGCTCGGACAGGACGGCGATCCGGTCGGCGGTCGCCGTCGCCGGCGAGGTCTCCACCGACCACGAGGCGGCCTTCAAGTCGGCACCCATGACGTTCTCGCTGATGTCGCAGAGCCGCGTCAGCTCCTGCGCCGTCAGGTACGTGGGCGTCCCGCCGCCGAACGCGGCGAGCGTGAACCGGATCGGAGCGCCCTGCGCCTCCAACGCCTCCCGGGTCACCCGGGCCTGGCGCTCCAAGGTGCGCAGGAAGTCGCTCGTGACCTCCTCCGGGGCTCCGGTGCGGGTGAACAGGTTGCAGAACCCGCAGCGCATCTCGCAGAACGGTATGTGCGCGTAGAGCGACAGCGTGTCGAGCCGCTCCTTGCTCCACAGCTCGCTCAGCAACGGACCGTCCTCCAGCAGGCGGTAGGCCTTCTGGTGCGGATAGGCGTACACGTACTGCTCGTAGGGGGTTTCGGGCTCGGTGAGCGGGAGGGAACCCCGGAGGGCCGGCATCGGGAGCGGAACGGTCTTCGACATAGCGGGAACTGACTCGCTTTCGGATCGAACGGGCTCACTGTTCGTGACAGGGCGTCACTTTAGGTCGCCCCCCGCGCCGATCTCTGTAGTGGAATTCCCATGGAATGGCTTTCGCCGTATGGAGGTTCATATGTTCTTTCCGGAAGTAGGTCGCCTTCCTCCGTGAATGTCACCACCTGCGGGGTTCGGGAGGGTGGCGGTGCGCCGCTCGCCGGGATATTCGTGTCCGCCATGACCATCAAGAGACACCACACGATCACCAGGAAGCTCCTCATCGCGGCGGGCGGCGGCGGCGACGCCATCACGGCAGCGATGGTGCACTCCGCCCTGCACGGGGCCGCCGCCCCCGCCCTCGTCCTGACCTACGCCTGGGAGCGCCTCGTCGTCGACCCGGTCCCCGGGCCGCGCCGGACCACGGACTTCACCGGTACGCAGCCGGCCGGGCCCGATCTCGCCCTGGTCACCCCCGCCACCAGGCCCGTCGCTCCCGCCGGTTCGCTCCTGCCGCCGCTGGCCGCCGCGTTGCGCCCCCGGCTCGGGCTGCTGGACCCGTACGCCGGCGCGACCGGCCTCGCCCGGCAGATCGCGGCGGCCGCCCACTGGTGCGGAGCCGACCGGATCGACCTCGTCGACGTCGGCGGCGACATCGTGGCCCACGGCGACGAGCCCACCCTGCGCAGCCCCCTCGGCGACGCCCTCGCCGTCGCCGCGTGCGCGGCCACCGGCATCCCGACCACCGTGTACGTCGCCGGGCCCGGCCTCGACAACGAGGTGCCGCCGGCCGCCCTCATGCCCCGATTGGGCGCGCCCGCCTTCGCCCTCACCGCCGAGCACACCGAGGGCGTGCTCGGGGTGTTCGACTGGCACCCCTCCGAGGCGAGCGCCGTGCTCGTCGCCGCCGCCCGCGGGATACGCGGAGTCTGCGGCACCCGCGACGCCCCCGCGCCCCTCGTCCTGGACGAAGCCTCCCGAGGCGTCCACCGCCTCACCCTGCGGCGCACACTCGAACTCAGCCCACTGGCGCGCGCCTTGGCCGGCTCCACGTCCCTTGACGCCGCCGAGGAGGCCTCCCGTACGGTGTGCGGATTCTCCGAGATCGAACGCGAACGGCAACGCGCGGCCCATCCTGACGGGGTGCGGGCGCCGCAGGCTCCTGCCACGCCCCGGAGCGCCGAGACCGTCCGGGCCGGTTTCGCCGCCTGGGAACGCGCCGCGCTGGCCGAGGGCATCGCGTACGTCACCACCCGCCGGATCGTCGAGGAACTCGAACTCGGTCCCGCCGAAGCCGGGTTGTTGCTCGACGAGCTGCGCACCGGATCCCCCGAACGACGGGCCGCACCCCTGTGGAAACTGGCGGCCGAGCGAGTCCGGGTGCCGGCGCCGGGAGCCGTTCGGCCGCCGGACGCGGCCCGATGACGGCCGTACCCCGCCGACCCCCGCGCCGCCGCGGAGCAACCCGTAGGGTGCACAGGTGAGCATTTACGTGGTTGTCGGATTCGGGGCCGCCGGGGCGGCCACCGCCCGCCTGCTCGTACGACAGGGGCATGCGGTAAGGGTCGTGACCCGATCCGGCCGCGCGCCGGAGCCCGGCATCGAGCACGTCGCCCTGGACGCGGCGGACGCCGCCGGATTGGCCGGGGTGGCGGCGGACGCCGACGCGATCATCCACTGCGCCGCGCCGCCGTACGACCGTTGGGCGAGCGACCTGCCGCCGCTGACCGCTTCGGCGTGCGCGGCCGCGGAGACGACCGGCGCGGTCCTCGTCCTGCTCGGCAACCTCTACGGATACGGGCCGGTGGACGGCCCGATGACCGAGGCGCTGCCGCTGTCGGCGACCGGCCCCAAGGGGCGGGTCCGGGCCGCCGCCTGGGAGCAGGCCCGTACGCTGCACGAGCAGGGCCGGATCCGGGCCGCCGAGGTCCGGGCGTCCGACTTCTTCGGACCCGGCGTGGTCGACGGCGGCCACCTGGCCGCACGCGTCCTACCGCCGCTGCTGCGGGGCCGGCCCGTCTCCACGCTCGGCGACCCGGACGTGCCGCACAGCTGGACCTACCTGCCCGACGTGGCCGGGGCCCTGGCCGAGGCCGCCGGTACGGAGCGGGCCTGGGGACGGGCCTGGCACGTTCCCACCGAACCCGCCCTGTCGGTGCGGCAGATGGTCGACCGGCTGGCCGCCGAAGCGGGCACCGGGCCCATCGCGGTACGCGGACTGCCCTCGGCGGCGCTGGCCGTGGGCGGGCTCTTCTCGCCGCTGCTGCGCGAACTGAAGGAGGTCCGCTACCAGTTCACGCGGCCGTTCGTCATCGACGCGAGCGCCTGGGAGGCCGCCTTCGAGGTCCGGGCCACGCCGTTCGACCAGCAGGCCGAGGCGACGGTCGACTGGTGGCGGGAGAGAATGGCCGACACGGGCCCACGACCCTGACGGCGAGCGGGACCCCGCCTCGCGGGCCGGTCGTACGACCCGGGGGCGTACGGCCCGCCGCCGGGCGGCGGTGAGCGGCCGGGTCAGAACAAGGTGCGTTCGATCCGGCTGAGCATGTCCGTCCTGCGGGACGGCTCGCCCGTCGCGGCCGGGGCGCACTGCGCGGGGGCGCGACCCACGCGCTGGGAGAGGAGGTAGGCGATGACCTCGGCCTCCTGCTCCTGGACGTCGTCGTAGGTCGCGCGCAGGAGCATGTCGCGCACGAGGTCGGGATCGAGGTGGGGGAAGAGGAAGCGGGAGCTCGTCTCGTCCAGCCAACCGGCGCCGCGGTGGCGGCAGATGATGTGACCCAGCTCGTGCAGGACGATGTGCTCCTGGTGCGCGCCGGTCGTGTGGGCGTCGTAGAAGATCAGGTCCTCGTCGCGCGCGGCGACCCACATCCCGCACGGCTGGGACGCGGGCATCGGCATCGGGATCAGTGTGATGGGGCGTTCGCGGAAGCCGCCGACGTAGCGGCAGAGTTCGGCCACGTCGGCCCCCTCGGGCAGGCCGAGCGCGGCGATCCGCCGTGCGCCGTCCTTGCGGAGCTGTTTGAGGCGGCTGCGACGGTCGTGGTCGGCGGGCCGGCCCTTTCCCGGGACCCTCACTCCGGGTCCGCGGGGTCCGCGGGGTCCGAAGGATCGGTGACGGGCGGCAGGCCCTGCATCTGGCGGTACTGATCCATGATGGCCGTGATGGCTTGGAGGTTCTCCTTCTTCATCCCGGCCGCGCGCATCGCCACGGAACGCACGCCGGCCTGGCGCAGCGCCTCGATCGCGGCGACCTCGCTGAGCACGGACTCGGCGACCTCGTCGTCGAAGAAGTAGGCGACGGACACCCCGAAGAACTTCGCGAGGGCGGCCAGCAGATCGGGGGAGGGGTTGGCGCGCTTGCCCGTACGGAGCTGGGACAGGTACACGCCGCCGGCCTTGAGATCGGGGTTGGCCCGCTTCAGCTCGTCGGCGACCTCCGCGTTGGTCCAGTGCCTGCCCTTGGGGCGAACCGTCTTGAAGAGGTTGTCCAGGCGCACCGCCAGCACGGGCCGGTCATCAGTCTCGGGCACGGTGCATCTCCCTTCCCTCCACCTCCTCGGCATTGCTCTCAGCTATCCGTCAGTTTTGCAGATTAGCGGTCAGTTGACAATCTGCCCGCAGTCCGTCACCGTGGACCTCGCCGATAGCTGTCAGCTAACTTTGCCCACGGGGGTGGCCGAGTTGGCGAACAGGGGCGTTCGGCGCGTTCAGGGCCGGCCCTCGGGGGATGGGGGCCGGCCCTGAACCGTTCCGTCCGTGCGCCGGCCCGCTCGGTGACGCACTGGTAGGGGGCTCACCCACCGGGGGCTCACCTGCCGAAGGCGGCCCGCCGAGGCCTCACTTGCCGAGCGCGCGCTTGAGGGCTGCCTTGTCCATCGAGGAGCGGCCCTTGATGTTGCGCTGCTTGGCCTCGTTGTAGAGCTGATCCTTGGTGGGTCCCTGCGCGCCGCTGTGCGAGTGCAGTCCGCCGCGCCGGGACGAAGACATGTCCTGGAGCGAGGACCGGCTGGCGGTCTTGGACTCGCCCGCACGGGCCCGCTCCTTGTTGACGGTGCGCGCGGCGATCTCCTTGGCCCGCCCGGGGCTCTCCCCGCGCTCCTCGGCGCTCTCCTTGATGTGCTCGTACTGCCGTTCACGCTTGGGGCTGGAACCGCGCGGCATGGTGACTCCTCGGTTCGGCTGCGGGTCTCTGCGTGCTGCGCCTACCCGGGGCGTACGGCCGCATTCGCGCGTCGGCGCCGGGCGGGGAGGGCTGGGTCAGGCCCCCTCGTCGTAGGTGCCCGCCTGGACTTCGAGGGCGAGTTGTTGCAGCACCTCGATCGAGGAGACGTCGGTGCGGCCCGCGTCGTGCGCGATGGCGAGGCTGGTGAAGGCGAGGCTGAACCCGGACACCATCGTGTGCAGGGCCGGACCGAGCGCCACCGCGACCACCCGGGCCACCTCCTGGGGGGAGGCGTCGGCGGGTACCTTGATCGACGGGAGCATCTCGTTCAACAGCTGCGTGGCGACCCCGGCGGTCGGCCCGAAGTCGTCCTCGTCCTCCTCGCCGGCCTCGACCGTCCGCCGGATGTCCTGGGCCTCGGTCAGGATGCCGATCACTCGCTTGAGGACTTCAGCGCGTTCCATTCCCGCAGGGTAGCCCCGGGACGGCCGCCGGGGCAGGCCGTGTTCGGATGTTGGCGGGCCCCGCCCCGGCGGTCGGGGACGGCCGTTGTCAGTGCCGTCCCGCATGATCGGCGCGTCGATTCTTCCAAGGGGACGGTGGCGCCATGCCGATCACGAACGAACAGGTCTCGAAGCACGCGTTCCTGCGGCTGCTCTACGCGGACTCGTACTACCCCGATCAGGTCGTCGACAAGGCCAGGGCGATCCTGCTGCGGCTGTGCGAACGGATCGAGGCCGAGCGGCCCGCGGACCTGCCGGCCCTGTACGCGCTCACCCACGCCGCGACGGAGGAGTTCAACCTGCTGGAGGCGGATTTCGACGCCGCCGGGAGCTGCATCGAAACGGTGGCGCGGGAGGAGATCGCCGAGGACTTCTGGCGCGTCGCCGCTGCCTACGGGTTCCAGGACGCGGACATCGAGGAGCTGATCGCCCCCCGCGAATGGTGAGGCCCCCCGTGCCCGCGCCGTCGTGTCCGCCGGCGCCGTCACGTCGGGCGCGGTGTCAGCTGTGGGCCTGGCCGTAGTGGCGGGCGAACTCCTCCCGCTGAGCGGGATCACCGACGTACTTCGCGCGGTCGTACTCCGGCGCGCCCTTGATCTGCTCCTTGGTGCGGTCGACGTGGACCACCCGCTCGGCGGTGTCGATCCGCCGGATCGTGCCCGCCGGCAGCAGGACGTGCCTGCCGAAGATCCAGACCCCGGTGTCCACGACGAGGTAGGAGGCCCCGACGTCCTCGGAGTGCTTGTCGATCTTCCCGATCGTGCCGTCCGTCGCTTCGACCTTGTAGCCGATCAGGTCGAGGCCGGGCTCGTGGCCCGCGTCGCGGTGGTAGCCCCAGATGTCTTCCGCCGTCATGGTTCCCGCCTCACTTCGACCGCGTTCCCGGTCCGTCGTCCTTGCCCTTGCGCGGACCCGCCCAGCGCTTGCGTCCCGAGCCCGCGTCCTGCGTCGGCTCCGGCCGGTCGAGGCGGGCCGCCTCGTCCGTGTCGGCGGCGCGGGTGCGCTCGTCATCGGGACGGCCCGTGCGCGGTGGGCGCGGGGCGTGGTGGCCGTCGTGCGGTGGGACGCCTCCGGCGCCGCCCTGCTCTTCCATGGCTGCCTCCTACGGTGCCGCCCGGGCCGTGCCCCCCGGTGCTCCCGGTCTGCGAGTCCGCCCCAGGGGCGGCTGCCCGCCCGACCCCGGGCGAAACCCCACGGCGACGCGCGGCTGCATCGAGGGCCAGGGCGTTACGGAACGCGACCGGCGGGTAGGGGTGGCGTACGGGGTGCGGCTCGGCCACCCAGGCTGCGACGGGGTCGCACCCCGGCCCCGCCGCGAGACCCGCGTGGCGCCCGCGTACGGGCTACGCGCGCGCCGGGTAGTCCGTGTAGCCGCGGGCGTCGCCGCCGAAGAAGGTGGCCGGGTCCGGCGTGTTGTACGGGCCCTCGGTGCGCAGCCGGTCCGGCAGGTCCGGATTGGCGAGGAAGAGGGCGCCGAAGGCCAGCAGGTCCGCGGTGCCGTCCTCGATCAGGCCGAGCGCGCGGTGGTCGGTGGGTCCCTCGGTGGCCGGGTTCAGGACGAGCGGCCCGCTGAACTGCTTGCGCAGTGCGAGGGTCGCCTCCCGGGCGTCGGGCCCGGACTCCAACACGTGCAGGTAGGCGAGGCCCAGCCCGTCGATCTCCTTGACCAGCGTCTCGTAGACGGGCTGCGGGTCGGGCTCGGAGATGTCGTTGTACGGGTTGCCGGGGGAGACGCGCAGCGCGGTGCGTTCGGCGCCGATCGCCGCGGCGACGGCCTTGACCACCTCGACGGCGAAGCGGATGCGGTTCTCGGTCGGGCCGCCCCACTCGTCCGTCCGCAGGTTCGTGCCCGGCGCCAGGAACTGGTGGATCAGGTAGCCGTTGGCCCCGTGCAGCTCGACGCCGTCGAAACCGGCCTCCACGGCGTTGCGGGCCGCCTCGGCGTAATCGGAGATCGTCGCCCGTACCTCGGCGTCGGTCAGCTCGCGCGGCGTGACGAAGTCCTTGAGGCCCTCACCGGTGAACACCTGGCCCCGGGGCGCGATCGCGGAGGGGGCGACCGGTACCAGGCCGTCGGGCAGCAGGGACGGGTGGCCGATCCGGCCCGAGTGCATCAGCTGGGCGAAGATCCGGCCGCCGGCCGCGTGCACGGAGTCGGTGACCCGGCGCCAGGCGGCGATCTGCTCCGCGTTGTGCAGGCCCGGGGTGAAGGGGTAACCCTGTCCGACGGTGGAGGGCTGGATCCCCTCCGAGATGAGCAGTCCGGCCGAGGCCCGCTGGGTGTAGTACTCGGCGAGGAGGTCGGTCGCGAGGCCGCCCTGCGCCGCGCGGCTGCGGGTCATGGGGGCCAGGGCGATGCGGTTGGGAAGGGTGTCGCCCGCGATGCGTACCGGGTCGAAAGCGCTGGTCATGTTCGCCTCACAGATTATTGGTCGGCCAATGATTGGCTGTGGAAGCAGCGTACCTCATTACTTGGCCGGCCAAGGTAAATCTTTCCGGGCGGGTAAAGTTCATGGCGAAGGCCATGGACCGGACCCGCCGGTCCCCACCGAGGGAGGAGCGCCGCCATGACCGCGGAAGCCGCTCAGGAACCGCGCGCCACCCCCGAGTGTTCGGCGCCCCGCGCCGTGCTGGAGGGGCCGGTGAGCCACGCGATCAGCCGGGTGGCCCGCCTCCACCGGATCGCGGCGGGCCGGGCCCTGCGCGACCTGGGGCTGCACCCGGGGCAGGAGTTCCTGATGATGCACCTGTGGGACAACGGCGCCGTCCGCCAGTCCGAGCTCATCAAGACGGTCGGCCTGGACCCCTCCACCGTGACCAAGATGCTCCAACGCCTGGAACACGCCGGTCACGTGCGCCGCCGCCCCGACCCCTCAGACCGGCGGGCCTCGCTGGTGGAGGCGACGGACAGCAGCTGTGGCCTGCTCGTCGAGGTCCGCCGGGCCTGGGGCGAGCTGGAACGTCAGACGCTGGACGGCCTCGACGGGGCCGAACGCACCGAACTGGCGCGCCTGCTCGGCAAGGTGGAGGCGACCCTGTGGTCGGAGGTGGCCCGCGGCGGGGGCGCCGAATGCGGTGCGGCGGCGGGCGGCGAACCGGGCCTGTGCTGAGGTCCGTCCAGGCCGACGGACTGAGGTCCGTCCAGGCCGACGGGCGGGCAGCGCGCGGCCGTTCGGCCTGCGTTCGCGCCGTGGCCGCAACGCCGCCTCGGGCTCCCTGGGTCCGTCACACGCAGGGGAAGGCCTACCTCGGCCGCTTCTCGGTCGCCGGCGGAACCGCGACCGACGACCGCGAGGACACCGGCGGCATCGACGCCACCACCGCCCACCTCGGGCCGGCCTTCCCGCAGGGCGTCTTCATCCGCCAGGGCGGTTGCCATGGCGCCCCCGGCCAAAGCGGCAACCAGAACTTCAACTTCGTCCCGCTCCAGCGCATCACCGCGCTCTTCGGCTGACGGCCGCCGGCCTTCGCGCCCGGGAGCGCCGGCGCCGGCCGGCGCCGCCGTCACGGGCCGGTACGTCCGGCCTCGTACGCGGCGATCGCCGCCTCCACCCGGTTTCCGGCGCCGAGCTTGCCCGGGGGGCCTCCACCGCGCCCCCGACCAGCGCCGGCCCGGCGGCGATCTCGGTGTGGGAGAGCCCGGGCGCGACCTGGGCAGGACGTCGTGTCCCCGCCCGTGAGCCGTTCCCCCGGCCGCCGGGGCGGCGGCCCGCCCCGCGACCGGCCGCTGCTCCGCGGCCGGCGCCCGGTGCCGCCCGGTGGTTTCCGGAGGTGGGGGCGGGTAGGCGCCCCTGCGGAGACCGCTGACCTCCCCGCTCCGGCTGAGACGCGGGTCCCACAGCACCCGCGACGGCGCCCGGGGCGGTCCTCACCCCGATCGGAGGCCCCGCCATGGCCCGTACGCAGACCTCGCCGGAATCCCGATGTACGGGACGCCGCCCCGGCCGCCGCACCGGATCCGGCGCCGTGCTCGTCCGCGACTCCCGTCACGCCACCCCGTACGGCAGCACGCCCCTGCGCCCACGGCACGCGACCCCGACGGCGTCCTGCGTTCCCTCCGTCGCCCGCACCCGGTGAGGCCGCCATGTCACCGCGCCTGCTCCTCGTCGCCGGAGCCGCCTGTACCGTCCTGCTCGCCCCCGCCGCGGTTCCGGTGGCCGCCGCCGGCGACCCGGCCGAGGCCCGGGCCCGCAGTACCGGGACGGCCGTGATGTCCATCCCCGCCATCGGCCTGGAGGACCTGCCCGTCGTCCCGTACCAGGGCAGCCCCGACGACGCGCCGGGCACTCGCATCCAGGACCGGGGCCTCGCCGCCAGCCCGCACGGCCCCGAGGGCGGGGTCGGCCCCGGCGAGGTCGGCAACTACATCGTCACCGGCCACCGCGTCGCCGCCGGCGGACCGCTGCGGGACCTGCCGGCGCTGCCGGCCGGCTCCTCGGTGTTCATCACCGCCGACGGCGTGACGTACCAGTACACGATCAGCACCACCCGGACCACTTCCTTCCGACAGCCGGATTCCATGGCGGCGCAGCGCGCCGCGGTGCCCGGTTCGCCCGGCGCCGTGCCCGTCCGGGCGATGATCACCGTCACCACCTGCCTCACGCCCGAGGACGACGCGGCGGGCAACTTCTGGCGCGACGCCCAGAACAACCCCGAACACCGGCTCGACAAGATCGGCGTCCTCACCTCAACCAAGTCCTGACCGGCCCCCCCGCGGCCCTTTCGTACCCGACGCGGTGACGTCACGCAGGCGCGCCCGCGCGGCCCCGGGCTCAGCCGTCCCAGGCGGGTAGGTAGGCGCCGAGGAGGGCGAGCACCAGCACCCACGCGGCGAGCGTCACCGCGGCCGCGCCCACGCGGGGCAACAGGTGGTCGTCGTCCTCGGCCGCCGCGGCGGCTCGGCGCGGGGTCGGCACCCGGGCGCCGGACACGGCCACGACGCACGCCGCTCCGGTGGCCGCCTCCGACCGCTCCGGCTCGGCGAAAGCCCCCTCCGCCGGGCGCGAGGCCTCCGCGCAGTCCTGCTCCGGTGCGCCGCACCCGGGTGCGCGGCGGGCGGGCGGGGCCGTCGGGCGGGGCCGGCCGTCGGCGTGCTGGGCGAGGCCCTGGAGGAAGCGCCGGTAGGCCTCGCGGCGCTTGCCCGTCGGGGTGGTGCGTCCCGACTCCCAGGAGCGGACGGTGGCCGGCCGGACGCCGAAGACGAGGGCCACCTGGTGGGGCGTCAGGCCCCACGCCTCCCGCAGCCTGCGGCGTTCGTGGGGCTCGGGGAGGAGGGGGCGGCGGGTCGCGGGGCGGGCGGACGGCCGGGACAGCGTGTGCGAAGTCTTCATACCCGTAGGACAATCCGCCCGGTAGTCCGTGACGAGGACGGGCGCGGATTCACCCGTACGCCGAAACGCCCCTCGTACGAGGCCTGCGGCGCTCCGAGGCACCCGCAAGGTCCGGGCGCAAGGGGGTCGAGCACCTGCCCATTCCCGTGCCGCACGACTCCACGGACGGACCGGCTCCGGGACCTGCGCTCCGACGCCGGACACGGTCGACTGACGGGGTCCCGACGGCGTCCCCCGGCTTAGGCGGAGGGGGGCGTCGCGGGCGGCGGATCGTGCTCGGGCAGCAGCCCCAGGATGTCGAGGAGCGTCTGGAGGTCGGCGCGGTCGGTGGCGTGGGCGGCGACGGCCCTCCGGGCCGCCGCGCGGTCGCCCTTCCCGAACGGGGCGAGCAGGGACGGGTCGTCACAGGCGAAGGGGTCTTTCATGCCGCTGATGCGACCAGGCTCCCGGCCGATCCGCAGCCGGGCTTGCTCCACTTGGCCGCCGGTACCGCGCCGCGCACCCGGGTCGGGTCGTGCCGTCGGCAGGGGCGCCGGCGGTGAAGATCCGATCCAGGTGGTGGTGCAGGACGGCGACGGCCGATTCCGGGCCGCGTTGGCCGAGGAGGACGCTGGTGCCCGTCGTCGCGGTCATGGCGAGCAGGTTGACCGCCTCCGTCCGCGCGTTCGCGTCGGGATCGGCCGGCGCAGCCTGCTCGTGCGCCCGCAGCGTCAGTTGGAGCGGGTGGCGCGGCTGATCCCCGGGGCCAGGGCCGAGATCATCGCCGCGACCGGACACCGGCCCCAGATCGACCACCCCGACGTGGTCAACGCCCGGATGCGGGCCTTCAGGGAGGACGTCGACTCCCTCGACCCGCACCCCGGCGGCGTCGACGGGTGAACCGCGGGACGCGTCGCCCGTCGACGGGCGGGCCCCGGGCGGCCCTCGAAGCACCCTCAGATGATGTGGATGCGCTCCAGGGCCCCTGCCGTGTCCCGGATCATCAGCTCGTTGCCCTTGGCCCGCTCGCCCTCGATGAAACCGAGGAGCAGGACCGCGCGGTTGATGACGTCGGACTTGCTGACGCCGCTCGCCGCCGTGAGCTCCGAGACGATGGTGACCGCGGGCGGGCAGAGGGTCACCGAGTAGCGCTCGCTGTCGGGGTGGGAGGGGAGCTGGTCCATGGGACTGCCTTCCGGTCAGTGGGCTTGTGCACCAAGGATGCACCGCAAGTGCGCGGATTCGCACCGGATTAGGGGCGACCGCGAGGGCGCATCCGTGGCAGAGATGAAGGGCGCATCCGGTGGCAAAGGAAAGAGGACAGATCCTGACCGCTTCCCGGGGCAGTATGGACCTCATGCAGAAGACCTCGGCGCGGTTGCTGGCCCTGCTCTCCCTCCTCCAGGCACGCCGTGACTGGCCGGGGGCCCTCCTGGCGCAACGGCTGGACATCAGCCCGCGCACCGTGCGCCGCGACGTCGACCGGCTGCGCGAACTCGGCTATCCAGTGGTCGCCTTCAAGGGCCCCGACGGCGGCTACCGGCTCGACGCCGGCGCCGAACTGCCGCCGTTGTTGTTCGACGACGAGCAGGCCGTCGCGCTCGCGGTCGCCCTGCAGAGCGCCGCCGGTAGCGGCGCGGGCACCGAGGAGGCCGCGGCACGTGCGCTGACCACCGTCCGGCAGGTCATGCCCGCCCACCTGCGCCACCGCATCGACGCGCTCCGGATCACCGCCATCGAACAGCCGGACACAGCTACCGACGCCGTCGCCGGGGGCGTGCTCGTGACGCTCGGCGCAGCCGTCCACGCCCAGGAGGTCCTGCGCTTCGACTACGCGACCCCGGGCCTGACGGAGGCCGAACCCGGGGACGGACCCGGGGAGGGACCCGGTGGGCGCCGGGCCGCGACCCCACCGCGCCGAGCGGAGCCGCACCACCTCGTGACCCGCGCGGGCCGCTGGTACCTCGTCGCCTGGGACCTCGACCGCGACGACTGGCGCACCTTCCGCGTGGACCGGATCACCCCGCGCATCCCCACGGGGCCCCGCTTCGCCCGACGGGAACTACCCGGCGGCGCCGATGTGGCCGCCTTCGTCGCGGGCCGCTTCCGGGGCACCGACGGCTCGGGGGAGTGGCCCTGCCGGGGCGAGGTGATCCTCGACCTGCCCGCCGGCGTGGTCTCCCGCCACATCCGCGACGGCCTCGTCGAGGCACTCGGCACCGACCGCTGCCGGCTCGCCCTCGGGTCCTGGTCGTGGTCCGGCCTGGCGTCCGTCATCGGCAGGTTCGACGCCGACATCGAAGTGGTCGGCCCGCCGGAACTGCGGGAGGCCTTCGCCCACCTGGCCCGCCGCTACGCCGCCGCCGCGCAACCCGCACCGGCCGCCCACGAGGCACGCGGCGGAGGAAGGGAGTCAGCTCCCTGATCGGCGGGTAGTCGTCCTTCGAACGGACGGAACGGCGGCGGTCAGGGGGTCGCGCACATGTCCCGGAGCAAGGTTCCCGATTACGTGACCGGCCGCCACGGGCCGCACTGGACGCATTCCCTGCGCGCGGCCCAGCGGGCGGGCGCCGTGATCGTCGCCGACGACTCCGGCGAGTCCGTCCGTTACGAGCGCGCGGACGGCGGACCCGGCCGGTTCCGTCCCTGGATCGACGCCCACGGCACCCGCTACGACAGCCACGACGTCCACCCCGAGTGGTGACGCGGTGGTGGCGCCGGGGTGACGCCCTCCGCGCGGCCACCCGCCGTCGGCGATCGAGGTCGAGCCCGGCTCCTCAGCCGCGCGGGCGGCGCCGGCGCAGCGTGGTGTGCGCGAGGCAACCGGCCGCCGCGCCGACCACGTACCAGAACAGGTCGGGGGCGTTGAAGGTGGAACCGAGTACGAGGCGGGCGATGACGCTCCGCCGGGACAACTCCGCCGGCACCGGACCGAGCTGCAGGAACTCGACCGTCCAGCTCGCGGCCAGGGCCACGGCGGCCGCCCGCAGGGGCGTCACCCGCGGGGCGATCAGGACGACCAGCGTCAGCAGGAGCACGGTGTACAGGGCGTCCCCGCCGTACTTCGCGACGTCTCCGCCGGCCACGGCCCTGAGCCCCAGACCCGCACCGACGGTCACCGCCGCGGCCAGGGCCGCCGCCGCACGGGTGCGCGCCGGATCGGCGACGGCGGGGAGGTCCGGGCTCGTGGCGGGGGAGATCACCGGGCCATCCTGCCCGACGCCGCCGCGTTCTCCCCGCCCCGGGCCCGGGCCGCCCCGTCTCAGTGGCGGCCCCGCCAGCGGGCGATGAGCTCGGCGGGAGTCCGCGGCGAGGGGTTGCGTTCGGCGGGCCAGTCCTCCTCCGGCGTGAGCGGAACGTTCGGCATGAGGTAGCGCATGCCGTCCCTCTCCAACACGCACAGGGGTTCGCCGCCCGGGACGTCGGGGCGTTCGAGACGGATCAGGAACGGCTGCGGGCCGGCGCCCGCGATCTCACCCCGCAGCAGGGTGGCCTTCGAGCGGCTCGTCCGCGCCGAACACACGGTCTTCCCGTCGACGAGGACCTCGACGTACCGGTGCCGGAGGTCCCGGACGACGGTGATCGAGTGTCCGTCCTGGTCCAGGTGGAAACGGTGACGGTCCACCACAACGACCTCCCGGGGGATGTGCCTGCCACCAGCCTAGAACGCCCCGCGTCGCCGTACCCGCCGGTCATTCCGCCGGCCTCATGGAGTACGGGTACGCAGGCCCGGCCTCCTGCCGGCGGAGTCGACCGTGGGCCGCGGCCGGCGCCGCCCGGCCGTCGGCGAGGGCCTGTCCGTCCGCCACTGAGCGGGCCGGAACGGCGCCGACGGTCCGGGTGGCCTCCGGATCAGTAGCGCAGGGCCCTGGCGGTCTCGGCCTTCGCCGTGCCCGCCAACTTGTGCGTGCTCTTGGCGACGCCCTGCCCGGTGCCGTTGCCCGCGACATCGGAAACGGTCAGCACGACCGTGTCGAGCTGGTTGCCGCTCTCGTCCTTGTAGTCCACCTGCACCGCGAACGACTTCGTCGAGGCGTCGGTGTTCTTCACCGAGACCGGGACGACGGTGTACCCCTCGCCGTCGGTCGACACGGCGCCCAACGTCACCTCGTCCTTGGCGTCGACACCGTTCTTGATCTCGGCGAACTTGTCCTGGGCCACCGCCGCCGCCGACGACGCCGCGTCCGCGGCGGCGGACGCCGCGGAGGACACCTTGGCCCCGGCCGACTGCACGGCCGACGCCGCCTTCGACGCGGCGTCCGACGCCGAGCCCGACCCGTCGGAACACCCCGCCGTACCGCAGATCGCCATCACGATCACCGCACCCGCCGCCAGACCACGCCTCACCACGACCACCAGCCTCTCCACGACACTCTGTTTGCCGTCCATCCAACGTCGCCCCGCGCCCACACCCGGGCCGACCCGGCAACGCAACCGGGTGAACGCCCGACGCCCGACCGGTCGCCGGCGCCGGTCGCCGTCGTACGGACGGTCTCAGCCGTCGTACGGACGGTCTCAGCCGCCGTACGGGGGCGGGGCGCCGGCGGCGGAACCGGTGGCGGAACCCGTGGCCGGGTCCGCTTCGCGCCACATGGGCCAGAGGGTCGGCCCGTCGCCCGGCAGCCGGATCTCACCCGTGACGCGGAATCCGAGCCCCTCGTAGAAGGGAACGTTGGTCGCCTTGCTCGACTCCAGGTAGGCGGGCTGCCCGAGCCGGTCGCAGGCGGCGAGTTGCTGGCGGACCAGGGCGGAACCGACACCCGCCCCCTGGACCACGGGGTCGCAACCCAACGTCGGCAGGTACCAGTGCGGGACGTCGGGGTGCGCCTCGTGCATCGTGTTCTGGACCTCCGCGGCGCGCCCCAGCCCGCCCGGGCCGAAGACGCGTACGTACGAGGGCATGGCGGCCAGTTCCCGCACCGCGGAGGTCCGCCACCGGCCCGGCGCCGACCACAGCGCGGCCCCCAACAACCGGCCGTCCCCGGTCGCGGCCACCCGCACCCCGCCGGTACGCGGCCGCTGCTGCCGCTGTGCGCACCTGAACCAGCGGGCCATCCGCTGCTCCCGGTCGGCCGGGCCGGGGACCAGCCACGCCATGACGGGGTCGTCGGCGAAGGCGCGGGCGAGCAGCGCGGCGACCGCGCCCGCCTCGGCCCGGCCCGCGCAACGGATCCCGTACCCGGCGGACAATAGCGCTGTACGTGCGTTCATGGGGCCACGGTAGGGAGCGCGCCCGCTCGACCCCGCCGCGCGCGCGGGGACACGCCGGACCGCCACCCGAGGTGGTGCGCGGCCGGCGCGTGCGCCCGGAGCAGCGGCCCGTGCCCGTAAGGGAGATCTGTGCGGGCGTACCCGTCGACCGCGCGGCCGGGGCAGAATCCACGGTGTGATCATCACTGCGCGCGAACTGAACCGGGCGACCCTCAGTCGCCAACTGCTGCTCGGACGTGAGCCGTTGTCCGTCTCCGACGGGGTGCGGCGGGTGGTCGCGCTCCAGGCGCAGGAACCGGCCTCGCCGTACCTGGCCCTGTGGAACCGGCTCACCGACTTCGCGCCGACCGCGCTCGACGACGCGTTCACCGGACGGTCGGTGGTCAAGGCCACCCTGATGCGGATCACCCTGCACGCCGTGCACGCCGAGGACTATCCGGTCCTCCGCGCGGCGATGCAGCCCACCTTGTACGCGTCCCGGCTCGGCTCCCGCTTCGCCGGCGCGGGCCTGACCCCGGCGGACGCCGACGAACTGCTTCCGGAATTGCTGGACTTCGCCCGTCGACCGCGTACCTCAGCGGAGATGCGGGCCTGGGCGGAGGAGAGGGTCGGCGCGGCGCGGCGGGACGGGGCGTGGTGGGGGTTGAAGGGGTACGCGCCGCTGCACCACGCCCCGACGGGAGCCACCTGGTCGTTCGGCCCCCGCCCGTCCTTCGTCGCGGCCGGCCCCACATCGCGACCGGCGGCCGTACCCGTACCCGTACCGGCGAGCCGGGAGGTGGAGCCCGGGGCGCTGCGCGCCCTGATCCTGTGCTACCTGGCGGGGTTCGGGCCCGCCTCGGTCGCGGACGTCGCGCAGTTCGCCATGGTGGGGCGGACGGCCGTCCGCGCGGCCCTCCGAGCCCTGGACGGCTCGGTCGAGCCGCTCCAAGGGCCCGACGGGGAAGCGCTGTTCGACCTCCCGGGCGCCTCCAGGCCGGCCGCCGACACTCCTGCACCGCCCCGGCTCATGGCCATGTGGGACAGCGTCCTGCTGGCCTACGCCGATCGCGGCCGGGTGATACCGCCGGCCTACCGTCCGCTGGTGATCCGGCGCAACGGCGACGTGCTGCCGACCCTGCTGGTGGACGGCCACGTCGCCGGGGTGTGGCGCCCGGTGGACGGCGGCGTCGAGGCCACGGCCTTCCACCCCCTGTCGTCCGCCGACTGGGACGGCCTCGCCGAGGAGGCCCGCTCCCTGACGGCCCTCCTCGCCGACCGCGGGACGATCGTCTACGGCCGCTACCACCACTGGTGGTCGAAGCTGCCCGACGCGGAGACGCGCCTCCTCCGGCCGTAGCCCGCGCCCGCCGGGTGAAGCTCCTGCGTGCCCGGGAGGAGGCCCGCTCCCTGTGGGTCGACGAGTGGATGCAAGCGGTTGGGGCCGGGCCCGCCGGCCGGCGCCGGGCGGGTCGGCGGCGGATCGCGGCCGGCGGTGGGGGACCTCCCACGTCGCTGGGGCGGTCGACGGGGTGGTCGACCGCCCCTGCCCGATGTCGCGCACGACCGCTGCGAGCGGCCGGCCTCGCGCTGCCGGCGCTCCGTCAGTGGGCGGCGAGGCGAGCGAACTCGGCCCCCTCCGACGCGCCGGGAGCGGTGCCCGCGTCGGCCGACGTAACCTCACGGAAAAGTCACGGGAGACGGCGGGTCACTCCAATGGCCCGCAACGCTCCCGACCGCGCCCGCGCCGTCCGCCTCCCCTGGTCCCCGGCCGGACTGTCGGATCAGTCCCGCAGGAGCAGCACCAGAGCCGCCAGTACGACGGCCAGCGCGAGCGCGAGGACGCCGTACGACACCCGGTGGTGACGGAGCACCGGCAGGAACCGGTCCAGGGCGAAGCGGCCCGGTCCGGTGAGGGCGAGGGTGACGCCGGCGGCGAGGATCAGGGACTCGAACTCGACCCCCTCCATGCCGACCACGTCGCCGGTCCACTTGGTGCTGATGGCGTTGATCATGATGCCGACGACGGCGGCGGCCGACAGGGGGGTCAGGAGACCGAAGACGAGTCCCAGACCGCCCAGGGTCTCGGTCAGGCCCGCGATCACGGCCATGGTTTCGCCGGCCGGATAACCGGCCTTGCCGAAGAACATGCCGGTGCTCTTGACGCCGGGACCGTCGAACCACCGGAACAGCTTCTGGGTTCCGTGCACGAACATGATCGCGCCGAGTACGAGGCGCAGGACGGGCAGGCCGATGTCGTACGGCGTGGTGGTGTTGCCGGTTCCGGAGAGGGGGGCGGCGGGGTAGGCGCTCGCGGCCATGGTGGCCCTTTCTGTCGGGGGAGTGATGCCAGCCGTGCCCACACTGACGAAAGATCGACCGAAATGCCCGGTATCCGGGTGTGCGAGTCGCCGTCCGGCCGGCGGGGGCCGGCGCTTTCCGTCGCCCCCCACGGGCCGCCCCCCCGACCCTGCCCGACCGCCTCAGCCCCGAGGCGTCACACCGAGGGCCTCGAACCGCCCCGGCGGCGTCGGACGCGCACCGTGGCCGCCGCCGGTAGCATCCCGAGCGCGACGGGCAGGAGCAGGGCGTTCGGGGCCCCGGTGAGGGGGACCAGGGCGACGCGGGGCAGCCCCGCGACCAGGACCGCGGGCGCCGTACGCAGTCGGGGGAACGCCGCGCCGCCGGCGCCCGTCGACGACCTCCTCGGTCGGCGCGCCGGCGACCGAGGTCCGCCGGTCACCACCTTCGGTGCGGGTTCGCGACGCCGCTCCCGGCTGCGGGCGCCTCGCACGCGCCCCGGCGCGGTTGCCCCTGTGCGAACCCACCTTCGCAAACCGGAGCGAAGCGTTCGGGCGGATTCCGCGTCCCCACGGTTCCCGGCACGGGGACTCGTACGCGGTGCGTCCCGGACCCGGGCCGTTCCGGGCCGGCCCCGGCCGTGGAACCCTGAACCCATGGGGTTACGACCGGTGTTCGGGGAAGAGTTGCGGGCCGAGCTGGGAACTCCCCGGCGCTGGCGCAGACTGGGCAGCAGCCCCCGCTCGCGCGTGTGGCGCGTCGAGCTGCCGGGGACGACGGCGGTGGTCAAGCAGCTCGTCGACGGCCCGGAGGCCGACGACCGCTACGCCCGCGAGGTCACCGCCCTGCGGCTCGCCGCCCGGGCGGCGAGCCCCGTGGCGCCCGCGCTCCTGGCCGCCGATCCCGCCGCCCGCGTCCTCGTACTCGAACACCTGGCGCACCGGCCGCCGGCCGGGGACTGGACGGTCGACTACGCGGCGGCGCTCGCCCGCCTGCACGCCACCGCCGGCCCGGCGGACGCCGGTGCCCTGCCCCGGTGGAAGGGCCCGGGCCGCGCCGACATCCACTCCTTCCTCGCCCTGGCCGCCACCCTTCGCGTCCCGGTCGCCACCGGCGTCGCGGACGAGCTCGACGCACTGGTGGAGCGGCTCGGGCGGGCGCCCGGACACGCGCTGCTGCACGGCGACCCCTGTCCCGGGAACGACCTCCACACGCCCACCGGCACCCGGTTCGTCGACTTCGAACAGGCCTCCCTGGGCAGCGGGTTGATGGAGCTGGCCTACCTCCGCATCGGATTCCCCACCTGCTGGTGCGTCACCGCGGCGCCGGCCCCGATGCTCGAACGCGCGGAGAACGCCTACCTCACCGCGTGGCACGCCGAGACCGGTACGCGGATCCGGGACGCCGAGCTGCGCGACGGACTCGCCGACGCCTGCGCCGGATGGCTGCTGCGCGGCGACGCGCTCGTGGAGCGGGCCCGCCGCGAGGCCGCCGACCACCTGGCCCGGGTACCGCGGCGGGACTGGAAGTGGGGCACGGCGACGGCCCGCCAACGGCTCGTCCACCGGCTCGGGGTGGTCGCCCGGACGACCGCCGGCCACCCCGAGCTCGCCGGTGTCGGCGGCCTGAGCCGCGCCATGCGGCAACAGGCCCTCGCCCGGTGGCCCGCGCTGCGGCCCGTGCCGACAAAACGGCCGTAGCGGTCTGCCGCCACCGCGTCCCATGATCCGCCGTCCGAAATTCCGTGCTCGTTGCTCTCTGGTGATGGGCGGTTCCGGCGTGTAGCTTCAGCTCAGCTGTCGTGGTTCGCAGTTCCTGCCCGCGCCCTGGCGTGGGCGTTTTGCTGTGCAGTGCCGGACCAGGGCGATCACCTCCGGGTCCGCGCGGTGCGGATCCGACATCGACTGAGAGGCATGACCATGGCCAGCGGAACCGTGAAGTGGTTCAACTCCGAAAAGGGCTTCGGCTTCATCGCGCAGGACGGCGGCGGCCCCGACGTCTTCGCGCACTACTCGAACATCAACTCCACCGGCTACCGCGAGCTCCAGGAAGGTCAGGCCGTGACCTTCGAGATCACCCAGGGCCAGAAGGGCCCGCAGGCGGAGAACATCACCGCCGCCTGATCTCAGGCGCAGCTGTGTCCACCCGCCCCGGAGCCCACGGCTCCGGGGCGGTCCCGGATCCGCGGGCGGAGTGGTCAAGAGCCGGTAGGCGGCGTCAAGAGCCGCCGAGTGCGGTCGGGTGGCGTCAAGAGCCGCCGAGTGCGGTCAGGTGGCGTCAACGGCCGCCGGGACCGCCGCCCGACCCGGAGGACATCTGATCGAAGCCCGCTCGAACATCGCTCGCGATCCGTCTCCTGGCGAACGCGCTGCGCCGGGCGCGCGCGGGATGGCACCATCCGTGGCATGGCAGATGACAGCGGCGCCCTCTTCGAGGCGGGCCAGACGGGACTCATCATCCTGACCCCGGAGGCCGAGCCGACCCTCCAGGGATGGCGCGAGCGGCTCGATCCGTCGGCCCGGGTCGGAGTGCCGGCGCACGTCACCGTCCTCTTCCCGTTCCTCGACGCGAGCCGGCTCGACGCGGGCGTCGACGCCGCCCTCGCGGACCTCGTGGGACGCCACCAGCCGTTCGACCTGCGGTTCGCGAGCAGCGGACGGTTCCCGGACGTGCTGTACCTGGTACCCGAGCCCGACGCGCCGCTGCGCGGGCTGACCCGGTCGATCGTCGAGCGGTGGCCGGAAGCTCCGCCGTACGGGGGTCGGTTCGTCGACATCGTGCCGCACCTGACCGTCGTCCACGGGCAGGAGGACCCCGTCCTGGACGCCATCGAGGTCGACCTCGCCGACACGCTCCCGTTCACGTGCCACGTGTCGTCGGTCGAGCTGATGGTGTACGACGGGTCGCGATGGCGGGAACGGTCGTCGTACGCACTGGGCGGCTGAGTGACGCGCACGCGCACGCGCCACGGTCCGCCGTACCCGGTCCCGTCCACCGCGCAGGCGTGCTCAGTCGGGGAAACGGCCGCAGAGCCAGTTGCCCGGTTCGGCGGGGTCGTCGCTGGTCCAGAACTGGAGCCAGAGTCGCGCGAACTCCTCCCGGCTGAGGTGGCCGTCACCGTTCAGGTCGAGGAGCTCGAAGACGCCCGTGAGGTCAGCGGGTTGCCCGTTCCACGTCTCGACGAGACCACGGTGCTCCTCCGGGGAGATGCGGCCGTCGCCGTTGGCGTCCACGGCGTCGAAGACGGTGTCGGCCGTCGCGGTGACGTCCGAGACCATCGCGGGGAGTTGGTCGACGAGGGACAGCAGTTCGCCCATGTCGACCGCACCGTCACCGTTGGCGTCCCCCGCGTCCAGCAGCGCCGCCCACCAGCCCATCAACAGGGCCTCCACCCGCCTGCGCAGATCCGTCCCCGGCCCCACCGCCGGCAGCCGGCTCCAACGGGCGACCAGTGCGGTGAAGTCCTCTTCCCGTAGGTAGCCGTCACCGTCCGCGTCGAACGCGGCGAACATCCCCCTGAGCTTGCGCTCCTGAAACGCACTGGCCACGAGCGACCTCCCTCGACGCCGAACCGATCCGCGAACGCCGCCCGGGGCGAAGCGGGTTGGGGGGCGGCGCGCGTAACTATAGGTGGGGACGCGCCGCCGCCCCCACGGGCACATGTGGACGAACGTTCACCCCGTCGATCGGGAGCCGCCGACACGGAACGGTGCGGCGGGTCGGGCAAGGGCCACCTCGCGGCGGACTGCTTCGCGGGCCCGGGGCCGTGCATCGGAGGGGTACCGGTGAGCGCTCGGTCGTGCATCGACCTCGTGCGGTCGGCGGCGCCGTAGGGGCCCACCGCGTCGGATTCCCGCGGCGCCCCGGACCGGCGCCGGTCGGCGGTTCGGGTGAGGTCGTCAGCCGCCGGCCGGGCCGGTTCGGTGGGCCGTGAGCAGCAGGTACTCCCACTCCATGACCCCGTCGTGGGTGTTCTCCTCGGCCAGCGCGTCCAGCGCGCCGTCCAGCTCCGCGGCCCGGTCGGCGTCCTCCCCGAGGGCGCGGTAGACCGCGATGGTGGGGCCGTAGCAGGCTTTGAAGAAGGTACGGAAGGCTCCTGCCTCGGGGAAGGCGTCGACCCGGACGGTCCGCCGTTGGGCGTCGACGTCCGTGACGCGGTCGCCGAGGAGCCCGTACACGTGCTCCTCCTCCCCCCAGAGGGGCGGCGGCTGGGCTCCCGGCGGCGGGGGCGGCGCGTACGGCTTCATCGTGGCGAACATCCGGCCGACGAAGCCCTGCGGGGTCCAGTTCGCCAGGCCCACCGTCCCCCCGGGGCGGCAGACGCGCACCAGCTCGTCGGCGGCGAGCCGGTGGTGCGGGGCGAACATGATCCCGAACGAGGACATCACGACGTCGAACTCACCATCGGCGAAGGGCAACTGCTCCGCGTCCGCCTCGCGCCACTCCAAACGGGCGCCGCGCACCCCTGCCAGGTTCCGGCCGACTTCGAGCAGCTCGGGGGTGAGGTCGCTCGCCACGACATCGGCCCCCGCCAGGGCGGCGGGGATGGCCGCGTTGCCCGCGCCGGCCGCCACGTCCAGCACCCGGTCGCCCGGCCGCACACCACACGCCCCGACGAGCTCGGCGCCCACCTCCGGGATGACGTGGGACGCCACGGACGGATAGTCGCCCCAGGACCACATGGCCCGGTGCCGGGCCTTCAGCGCGCGATCGGCACCGACCGCGTCGATCCCCTCGGACATGACCCACCTCCAGGGCTCGGACCGACCCTTCATCCGAGCGTATGCGTCAGCGGCCGCACGCGCAGGCCGGGCGCCGTGGTGGGGCCGCTGACGCGCGGCGACGGGGACGGGGCCGCCCTCCGCCCGGGGCCGGTGCGGCCGGGCCCTGTCGGCACCGTCGCGCGAGGCAGCCCGCGGCTTCGAGTTTCGGTCAATCACGGGCCGATTTGGCTGACTTGGTGCGACTGATGCCCTTTCAGGCAAATCTGACCGAGGATCATCCCACTTCCGTCGCTCCGTCCCTCCATGATTCTTGGGGATGACCGGTGGGCCGCCTCGGGGACGCGGCACGCAGCGGTGGGCAGCGGCGTGGGAGGGCGGAAGTGACACACGTACTGGTCGAACGCGAGGGCGTGCTGCGAGCCGCGACCGGCGCCCTGGCACGGGCGCGCACCGGCAGGGGAAGCTGGCTGATGCTGACCGCGCCGCCCGGCCGGGGTCGTACCGCCGTCCTCGACGCGGTCGCCCGCGTCGCGAGCGCTGACGACGGCGTGTGCGTACGGTCGGCGCGGTGCGCACCCGAGGAGACGGCCTTCCCCTTCGCCCTGGTGCGCCAAGTCTTCCCCACCACCGACGGAATCCCCTTCGCAGACCCCGCCGACGGGCAGGAGCAGCAAATCTTCCACCGGCTGCTGGACCTGCTCGCCCGAGCCGCCGACGACCGGCCCGTCCTGCTCACCGTCGACGACCTGCACTGCGCGGACCCGGTGTCCCGCCGCTGGACCGGGTACCTGGCCCGCAGGATCGCCGCGCTGCCGGTGCTGCTGCTGGCCACCGCCGAATGCCGTGAACACATGGACGCCGGTTTGCTGCCCCGGGCCACGGGCGTGTGCCACCCCCTGCCCCCACTGGGGCCGCGAGCCGCCGCGAGGCTGGCGCACGAGCACGGGCTACCGCCCGAACGGCACGCGATGTGCTGGGACGCGACCGGAGGCAACCCGGCCCTCCTGCAGGCGCTCCTGACCGACTTGGCGCGTCCCCCGGACCCCGTCCACCCGGCCGTTGGCCCGGACACCGTCGACGGACCCCGGCTCGTCCGGTACCGGGAAGCGGTCGCCCGCTGGATCCGCCACCGTGCCGACGATGAAACCCGACGCACGGTCCTCGCGCTCGCCGTGACCGCCCAGTGCTCCGCAGCGACCGGCCCGGCCCTGCTCCGGGAGGCCCTGCCCTTGCTGGCGACCCGGCGGGCGGCGGCCGGCGCGCCGAGCGCGTCGTCGTTGGTCCGGATGCTCTCCCACCCGCTCGCCCTGGACGCCGTACTGGACGCGGCCGACCCCGCCGAGCTGGCGGCCCTGCACACCCGCGCCGCCCGGCTGCTCCACGACGGCGGAGCCCCCGCCCCGCAGGTCGCCGCCCGGCTGCTGCACCTGGACCACCCCCACGAGGGGTGGATGGCGCGGTGCCTGGAGGACGCCGCCGACGACGCCGTCCGCGCCGGGCACACCGAAGAGGCCGCCGCCCTGCTGCGCCACGCCCTACGGGCCCGGCCGGCGCTCGCCCGGGAACGGTACGCCGACCTCACGCTGCGCCTGGGATCGCTGGAATTCCCGTACAGCGCCGAGGCGGGCATCCGCAGGCTCCGCGCGGGCATCGCCCTGCACCCCGACCGTCAGGAACGCGCCACCGCCGCGCCCGCCCTCGGCGCGGCCCTCGCCGCCGGCGGCCGCACGGACAGTGCGCTGAGCGTGCTGCACCGGGCGTGCGACGGCGCCGGCGACGACGAACTGGCGCACGTCCTGCGCACCGTCACCGCCCTCATCTCCTCGCACGACGCGGTCGCCTGGCGCCACGCCGTGGCGGGCCTGCGCGCCCTCGCGCCCACGGCCCCGATCACCGTCGAACCGTTGGTCTGCTCACTGATCACCGAGTACGAGACCGGCGCCGGTCTCCTCTCGGCAGCCGAGGTACTGGCACGGATCCGGCCCCGGCTCGCCGCGGCGCCCGTCCACCCGCTGCTGCGCACGGCCTGGCTGGGCAGCGCCGCCACCCTGCTCCAATGGGCGGACCGCTTGGAGGACGCCCGAGCACTGGCCGCGCAAGGACTTCCCGTACCGCCCGCGCCGCCGGACCTCACCGACGCCGGCCTGCAGTGCCTGCTGAGCGTCCGGGCGGAAGCCACGCTCTGGGCCGGGGACTTCCGGCGCGTAGTGGCCGAGAACACCCAGCTGGCCCACACCTGCACCGGTCGCGGCATCCGCGCGCCCCACCTGGTCTCCATGGTGGCGCTCGCCCGGTACGAACTCGGGCAGCGCGACCAGGCCTGGCAGCTCCTCTCCACCCCCGACACGACCACCGCCGACAGCTCCTGGGAATGGAACGAACTGCGCTACGCCCGCGCCCTGCTCCACGGCATCGAAGGACGCTGCGAAGCCGCCCTCGCCGCATACCTCGCCTGCGGCACGGGCCAGAGCGCCCGCGACTTCGTCAGCCCCGTGGCCACGCCGTGGCGATCCGGCGCCGCCCTCGTCCTGGCGCGCCTCGGCCGCCCCGCCGAGGCCCGGGAGCTGGCGGAGGAGGAACTGCACCACGCGCGCCGCTGGGGAACCGCCCGTACGGTCGGCCGGGCGCTCCGGGCCCACGCCGCGGCCGTCGGCGGCCGACGGGGCCTGGACTCGCTCGTCGAAGCGTCCGCCCTGCTGGTGGGGGCACCCGCGCCCGTGGAACGCATCGAGACGCTGATCGACCTGGGACGGGCCCGCATCGCGGCCGGGTTCGGCCGCCGGGGCCGCGACGACCTGCGCGCCGCCGACGCCGAGGCGGTGCGCCTGCTGTCCCCCGCGCGGGACGCCGGTGGCGCCCCGGACGACGTGCTCGGTGCGGAACGCGACCCTCGGGTCGGGTACGGACAACTCGGTGTCGATCCGGATCCCGCGCCGACCGGCCGACTGCTGGGGGCGACGCGCGCCGCGCTGCGCGCCGCGAACGCCCGTACCACCACGCGTGCCACGACCGGTCCGAGCGCACTCACCGGCGCGGAACGCCGGGTCGTGGACCTCGCCGCCCTCGGGCACACGAACGCGCAGATCGGCGAGGCGCTGCACCTGACGCGGCGCACGGTGGAGTCCCATCTCACCAGCGCGTTCCGCAAGCTCAAGGTGACCCGCCGGACCCAGCTCGCGTCGGCCTGGCCGGGGACCCCGCCGGGGGACCCTGAGGGGCGGGGGCGCCGACCACGACGGCGGGTCGGGCGCCGTGTTCGTGGTCTTCCACGATGTGTGCGGAGGGTGCCGGCGGACAGAGTGAGCACCGCGCCGGCCCGCCCCCACGGCCCGGCGCCACCTACGCCATCACCGGCGCCGGCGCTTTCGCGGCGGGGCCTCGTACGAAAGGTACTCGGCATGAACTTCACGAAGCGCACGTCCACCCGCTCGGCGCTGATCGCCCTGATCGCGGTCGCCGGGACGTCCCTGCTCCCCGCGACCGCCGCCGAGGCGCGCCCCGTCACGACTCCTGCGGCGCAGACCGCGTCGGACATGGGCGCGAGCCTGGCCCCCAACCAGCTGTGGCAGCTGCGCAAGCGGGGCAGCCGGTTCGAGATCGTCAACCACCACAGCGGCATGTGTCTGAAGGTCAAGAGCGGCTCGAACGACAACGGCGCCCCGGTGGTCCAGGCCGAATGCGGCACGCCGAGCGAGGGGTTGTGGAAGTCAGAGGTCACGGACGGAGGCAACTTCATCCAGCTGCGCAACGCCAACTCCGGCAAGTGCCTGGACATTTCCGGCGGCAGGGCGACGAGGGGTGCCAAGATCGTCCAGTGGGACTGCAACGGCGGCTTGAACCAGAAGTGGTGGGACACGGACAACATCGACGCCAACAACGGCTACTGGATCAGCGGCGCCACCCCCAGTGGCGCCCCCACCTGGATGTGCCTGGACATGCCCGGCCTGAGCACCAGCTCCGGCACTCAGGCCGCCATGTGGGAGTGCTCCTAGCGCGTGTTGTGAGAGTCTCGCCCGGCCCGCGGCGTCCGGCGCCACTTTCAAAACGCGCCCTGGCCGACGGGTGCCCCACCTGCCCGGCAGGGGAGGGCAGGACCGTGGGCGGGCTCCGATGAGGGCGCCGGGCGACGGGGAGAAGGGCGGCGGATGTCGGCCGACGC
Source organism: Streptomyces sp. NPDC048383 (assembly GCF_040651775.1). Taxonomy (NCBI): domain Bacteria; kingdom Bacillati; phylum Actinomycetota; class Actinomycetes; order Kitasatosporales; family Streptomycetaceae; genus Streptomyces; species Streptomyces sp. NPDC048383. The sequence goes on along the minus strand of NZ_JBEZKS010000002.1, from coordinate 161,543 downwards.
CCCCTCCGCCGGCCGGGTTCGCCGCGTCGGTCACGAGGTGCCCCCGCGTTCCGGTCCGCCGATCGGTGCGCCGACCGTGCCGGGAGAGCTTCCTCGCGGCCGCCCGCTCAGCTCCCGGGCCGGTGCGGGGCCCGGGCGTAGCGGCGTAGGAGCGGGTCCAGGTAGTCCACGTGAGGTCCGGCCAGGTCGGCCAACTCGTCCGGGGAGCGCACGAAATCGATCGCGTCGAGTTCCGCGTCGCGGCCCGCCGCGCCCTCCGCCGCCACCACGGCGGTGAACCGCTCGCGCAACTCCGCCTCCGGTCGGCTCGGGGCGAGGTGGGTCAGCCCGACGCTGCCGCGCGCGCCGCGGGTGGCCGCCCACAACCGCAGTCGCTTCGGCTCGACGTCGACCCCGATCTCCTCGACCAGTTCGCGCGCCGCCTGCCCGCACAGCGAGGGCTCGTCCAGCACTTCATCGGCTCCGGGCGGCTCGACGGCCCCGCCGGGGAACTGCCACCGTCCTGGAGTGGCCGTCCAGGACGACATCCGCCCCATGAGCACCCGCCCTTCGTGTGTCGGTTGGACCACGTTCACGAACAGGGACGGCAACGCCTCCGCCCCGGGAACGCGACGCAGCACCCGGTGCCGGTACGTCACCGCGGCCCAACGCAGGAACAGCGTGTCGGGATCGACCCGTTGGAGTTCCACGCACGCGACCACCGGCCCGTCGAACATGGCCGGATTGCCCCGCACCGTGCTCTCCCACACCCGGTCCCGCGCGGCTTCGACGTCGGGGGACAGCGCGGGCGCCGCGCCCTCGGCGAGCCGAAGGCAGCTGACCTCGTAGAGTTCCGGACCCGGACGCGGAGTGTCGCTCACTCACTCATCGTAGCGGCGCCGACCGGCAACCCACGGGCCTGGCAAACGGGTTCACAAGGACCTCGGACCCCGGGGGCAGGGCGGTTGCGAGTTGCCGGATCACACGGATCGCCCGCGTCCGGGGGAGTGGGTGCGGCGGGGGTGGGGGCGCGAGACCCGTGACCGTCAGGTGCCTGCGTCGGCTGATCACATCGAGGTTCGGTGTCCGCCTCGTCCTCCCGGCTCTTCGATGCCCCGCGGGAGCGCATGGGCCGGGTTGTCGGGGCGCCCCCAGTGCGCCCGGGGACGGGCGGTCCCTCTGCCCGGGGGCCGACCCCTCCCGGCGTGCGACTGACCGTGCAGTCATGGCGGCACCCGCAGGCGGCGGTGTGGTGACCCCGCCGTTCCGACGCGTTGCGGGAGCCGGGGCGCGGGCGCAACCCCCAACTTCCCTGATTGTGACCCCCCTTGACCACGACGCCCCTACGATCAGGCGCATGAGACCAGTGATCGCCCCGCTGCCGGGCGGCACGCCCGCACAGCTCGGGGGGTACCGGATCCTGGGGGTGCTCGGGTCCGGTGGCATGGGGACGGTCTATCTCGCCCGGCGTCGCGGCCGGCCCGTGGCCCTCAAGACCATTCGCCCCGAACTCTTCCGGGACGCGGACCTCCGCGCGCGGTTCGGGCGCGAGGCCGCAGCGGCGGCGGCGGTGCGCAGCCCCTTCGTCGCCGCGGTCCTCGGATCCTCGGCCACTGAACAAGTGCCCTGGCTCGCAGCGGAGTTCGTACCCGGAGCTACCCTCGCCGAAGGGGTGCGGCGGCACGGGCCACTGCCGACGCCCGCCGTGTGCGTGCTCGCCGGCGCCCTCGGCAGGGCGCTGACGGCCCTCGGTGGAGCCGGTGTCGTACACCGCGACCTCAAGCCGTCGAACGTGATCCTCGGCGCCGACCGGCCCCGCGTGGTCGACTTCGGGATCGCCCGGGTGGTCGGCGACGCGACCTTGACCGCCACCGGGCAACGTCCCGGAACCCCCGGTTACATGTCGCCGGAACAGGTCGTGAAAGGGCCCCTCGGGCCGCCGAGCGACGTCTTCTGCCTCGGCGCGCTGCTCGTGTTCGCGATCACCGGCCGGCACGCCTTCTTCGACGGCGACCCGGTCCGCTCGGACTTCCGCATCGCCTACGAGGACCCCGACCTCGCCGCGGTGCCGTCCGAACTGCTCCCCGTGGTGCGCGGCTGTCTGGAGAAACGACCGGCCGACCGGCCCACCGCCGCCGAGGTGACCGAGGACCTCGACCCGCGGGGCGCTGCCCTGCGTCCCGCGAGCCGCTGGCTCCCCCCTGCGGTGGCCGCCGACGCCGCCGCGATGCGGCGAGCCGCCGCCGCGCTGGGCGCCGGACCCCGGCTGCCCGCCCGGCGCCGACTCCTCGCAGGCGCCGGCGCGGCCGTACTCCTCACCTCGACCGGAGCCGGCGCCCTCCTGCGACACCAGGCCCGCGACGACTCCGCGGGGCCGCCCGCCCCCGCCTGGAGCGGCCCGCCCGGCACTGTTCCGCAACCGCTGTGGACGTACGACGGCGCCGCGGCCGCACCGGCCTTCGGGCCGATCGGCGCCCGCGGGACGGTGTGGTTCGCGGACGGCGACGGCGCGACGGCCCCGCACGATCCGGTCTCCGGCGCACGCCGCGGCCGCGGCCCGACGGCCGGCGCCCTCGTCGGCGGCCCCCGGCCGGTCGCCCAGGCCCCGGACGGCGCCCTGCTCTTCCTGGACGCCGCCACCGGCGCGGTCCGCCATCGCGTGCCCGGCGGACCGGGCGCGCTGCTCGCCGCCGACGCGGACCAGGCGTACGTCCTGGACGACGCCGGACGCGTCGCCGCCGTCGGACCCGCGGACCGGGGCGCGCGCTGGCGGGTGGCGACTCCGGTGCCCGGCCCCACCCTCGTCGCGGCCACGGGACAAGGGCTGCTGCTCCTGGCCTCCGCCACCGGCGGAGTGGCGGCCCTGTCGGTCTCCGACGGCCGCCTCGCGTGGCGCCGACCCGCCGGCAGCGACGGCCGGTGGACGGCCCTGTCCGCGCGTGCCCTGGTCGTGGGCGGCGGCGGCCACCGGGCCCTGAACTGCCTGGGCAGGTCCGACGGCCAACAGCTGTGGACCCTCCCCGCCGACGACACCGGCGGCTTCGGCGCGCCCGCCCTGACCGGCGACACCGTGTACGTGGCGGACGGCCGGCAACTCCGCAGCGTCGACGCGAGGACCGGAGCCCCCGCCTGGACCCTGCTCGCGCCCGACGAACTGGCCCAGGACCACGCCCCGTTGGTTTCCGGATCCGCCGTCTTCGTACCGTTGCGCAAGCCCGAACTCGGCATCCTCGTGGTGGACACCGCGCGGGCGGCCGAACAGTACGTCTTCGCACCGGCCCCGGCAGCCGACGTCCGCACCGGGACGCCCTGGCGGGGAGCGGTCGCCCGGGGCGCCGCCGTGTGGCAACGCGGCAGCACCGTCCGCGCCCTGCCGGGCATGTGACCGGTCCCGGACCGGGACCACGAGGGGGAGGGGAACGCATGGCACGCGGACATCTGGGGGCGGGGCTCTCGCCCGAGGATCCGAGGACCGCCGGGCCGTACCGGCTGCCGGCCCGCTGGCCCGGCCCCAGGCCGGCCCCGCCGCACCACGGCATGTACGTCGGCCGCGACGGTGCCCACGGGCACGCGGTGGTCTGCCTCCTACCACCGGCCGCGTACGCGGCGGCCGAGGAGTTGCACCGCGTTCCCGCGCCGGGAGTGCCGGCCGTGCTGGGGCTGCGGACGGGGACCCTCCCTTCGTGGGTGGCCCTCGCCTACACCCCCGCCGTGTCCCTGGCCGACATCGCGGGCGGGCCCGGGCCGGGAGGCGGCGTCCTGTCCCCGGAGCGGGCGGTGGGGGTCGCCGGGGAGGTGGCCGCCACCCTGGCCGCCCTGCACGCGCGGGGCATCGGGTACGGCGCCGTGGCACCCGAGGGGGTGTGGCTGACCACGGGACGCCCGCTGCTGATGGCCCTGCACGCCTGCCGCACGCTCCCCGTACCCGGACCGGTACCCGAGGACGGGGACGGGGACGAGGACGGGGACGAGGACGAGGACGAGGACGGGGACGGGGCGGACGGTGCGCGGCGACGGCGGGCCGCCGGGCCCGCGCGGGAGGAACCGCAGAGCCGGGTGTCGACCGTGCCCGCCGCCTTCATGGCCCCGGAAGTGGCCGCGGGCCGACCCTCCTCCGCGGCTGCCGACGTGTACGCCCTCGCCGTCCTGCTCATCCACACGGCCACCGGCCGGCTGCCCTTCGGGGACGGCCCGCCTCCCGTCCTCGCCTACCGGGCCGCCCACGACCGGCCCGAACTCCCCGCGCTCCCCGCCGAGCTGGGCGGGGTCGTGGCCGCGGCGCTGGCCCCCGCCCCGGCCGACCGCCCCACGGCCGCCGAACTGCACCGTGCGATGACGCTCCAGGGGAGGGAGGCGGCAGGACCGGCCACCGACGGCCGGGCACCGACGGGACAGGACGACCCGCCGCAGCCGGGCTCGCCGCACCCGGGCCCGCCGCCCGGCCGGGTCGTGGCGGCACTGGCCGTACGCGCCCAGGCCATCGCCGACCTGGAGACGGAAACCCCGGACGCCGACACCCCGCGATCGGACGCCGCCGCCACGGACGCCCCCGACTCGGACGACCTGCGCCCGGCGAACAGCCCCGCCTCCACGGACGAGGCCGCGCCACGGGGCGACGTACGGCGTCCCACTCGCGCCCCGCACGCGGATCCGGCAGCGAAACCGCGCGAGGAACCGGAAGCGGAACCGGAAGCGCATCCGGACGGCCATCCGGGCACCGCCCCGCAGGGACGCGCGCAGGGCGATCCCCGAAGCCGTTCCACCCCGCCGAGGACCGCGCCGCCCCGTACTCCCACCACGCTGGTTCCCGCCCCCACCCGCCGCCGACTCCTCACTCACCTCCTCGCCGGGGCCGCCCTCGGAGCGTCCGGCACGCTCGCCTGGTCGGCGCTCACCGCGGGCGACGGCCGCCCCGGACCGTCCTCCGGAGCCGGCGCCGCCCCGGGGACGGCGCCCCGGGTGCCCGGGATGCCGCCGCCCGCGCTGTGGCGCTTCGACGACAACACGGCCCGTACGCAGCTCCTCCCGGTCAGCGGCGCCGACCGGTTCCTGATGCTGCGCGGCGACGTCCTGTACGGGCACGACCTGCGCACCGGCAAGGAGGCGTGGCAGCTGCCCGGCGTGAGCGGCAACGCCCCACCCGTCCGGGCGCCCGGCGACCGCGTCCTGGTGACCACGCGCGAGGGCCTGTCGCTCTGCGCGCTGGGGGACGGGCGGACCCAGTGGCTGCAACGCATCGAGAACCTCTCGACGGTGCTCGCCGTCGAAGGCGCCACCGCGTGGTTGGTGGTGGGGGACGGCAATCCGACCGGTGGACACCTGCTGGCCGCCTTCGACCTGGACCGGCGCGAGGAACTGTGGCGCACGCCGATGCCGAGCGGGTTCGACTTCCGGTTGGGCGCCTTCGTCGGCCCGCGGATCGTCGTCGTGGAGGTGCAGGTGCCCCAGCAGCGGTTCCGTGACGTCACGGCCGTCCGGACGCTGGCGATCGCCGGATTCGACCGGAGCAGCGGGAGGATGCTCTGGAACCGCACCTTCGGCGACGTGCACGGCGGGCCCGCCTCCACGGTCGACCCGGCAGGCGGCGGGCGACTGTTCCTCCTCTCCAAAGGCCACGCGCAGGCCTACGACCTGGAGTCCGGCACCCGGGTGTGGGAGTCGCCGGCCGTGGTCGCCGGCACCAACGCCCCGCCGCTGCTCGCCGGCGGCACCCTGTACCTGACGGACGACGGCCGGGGTCCCCTCGTCGCCGTCGCGACGGACTCCGGACGGACGCTGTGGGAGCAGAGCCTCGACGAGAACCTGGAGTGGTTCATGCTCGGCCGGATGGCGGCGAGTTCGTCCGGCCGGACCCTGTACCTGTCGACCCTGAACCAGATCACCGCGACCTCCCTCCCCTCGGGCAAACGCCTGTGGCAGACGGGACTTGCCGGGGTGGAGGCCCGCGAGCCGTTCCAACTCGTCACGACCGCGACTGCGTTGCTCATCGGGCGCCCGTCGGTGGTCGTGGCCCTCCCGACGGACTGACACGGCCCCCGCGCCCCTCGCACACCCCCGCCCCCGCCCCCGCAGGCCCGTCGCGAAGGATCCCACCGGTCATGTCCACGCTCCTGCCCCTGCTGCCCGACGACCCCGAGCGGCTCGGGACGCACACCCTCCTCGGCCGGTTGGGTGGCGGCGGCATGGGAACCGTCTTCCTGGCCCGGACCACCGGCGGCCGACTGGCCGCCGTCAAGACCGTACGGGCCGACCTGCGCGACCGGCCCGGCTACCGGGAGCGGTTGGCCCTGGAGGCCGAGGCCGCGCGGTCCCTGGGAGCGGAGCACACCGCCGCGTTCCTCGGCGCCGACCCGGACACGGCGACGCCGTGGCTGGCCACGGCCTACCTCATCGGCCCCTCGCTGACCGAGGCGGTGGCGGCCGGGGGACCACTGCCCGAGCGGGCCGTCCGTGGACTCGGCTCCGCCCTCGCCGCCGCCCTCGGGGCCCTGCACCGTGCCGGACTCGTCCACCGGGACCTCAAGCCGTCCAACGTACTGATCACCGCGCAGGGTCCCCGGCTCATCGACTTCGGGATCGCCCAAGCACCCGGCAGCCCCCGCCTCACCGAGGCGGGCGGCGTCGCCGGCACCCCGGCCTACATGTCCCCCGAACAGGCGCGCGGCGGGCCACCGGGCCCGGAGGGCGACGTGTTCGCCCTCGCCGCGGTCCTGGTGTTCGCAGCCACCGGGCACGGCCCCTACGACGCCCGCGGCCGGCAGAGCACCCTGCAACTGCTGCGCGACGGAGCCGCCCCCGACCTGGCCGGCGCCCCCGATGGGCTGCGCGACACGCTCGCCGCCTGCCTGTCGGCGGAGCCGGGGGAGCGGCCGCGACCGGACCAACTACGTGCGCAGTGGGGGCCGTTCGACGCCGGCGAGTTCGCCGACCTGCTGCCGCAGCGGCTCCTCACCGACCTGTCGCGGCGGATCGAGGAGGTCGCCGCCGTCGCGACCACCCCCCTACGAGCTCCCGCCCCGCGGCCCGGCCCCGCCCGCCGCACCGTGATCGCGGGTACGGCGGCTGCCGCGCTCACCGCCGTCGGCGGCGTCTCGGCGCTCTGGTTCACCGGCACCCTCCCCGGCACCGGCGCGGGCCCCGGAGCGGCTTCCGACGGCCCGAGAACGAGCCCCGCACCGGGGCGGACCAGCCGCCCGCCCGGCACTCCGCCGGCCCCGCTGTGGTCGGTCGCCACCCCGTTCACCGCCACCCCGGCCGTGGCGGTCGACAAGGCGCTGATCCACGTGGGCGACGTCCTGCGCGGGATCTCCACCACCGACGGCCGGATCCTGTGGGAGGCGCAGACCGCCAAGGCCGACACGGCCGTGTTCGGCGACCACCTCGTGGGCCTCGTCTTCGACGAGGACGACAACGCGAGCGCGGGCCGGTTGGATCCGCTGACCGGTCGGCTCGCCCCCGACGCGGCCGGCCCGGCCGTCCTCGGCGAACTCGCCTTCACCACGGGGCTGCTGGCCGCCGACGCCGCATGCCTCTACCTGAAGGCGTACTACCGCTCCGGTGAGCCGGAGGACCAACCCTGGCTGGTCGCCTACGACGTGGACGCCCGGAAGGTGCGCTGGCGCCAACGCATCGAAGGCGCGGTCCTGGACCGGGACGATTCCCTCATGATGTCCGCGATCGTCTCCGGCGGTCGGCTGATCGCCTCCGACCCCGGGCGCGTCATGGCCTTCGACCTGCGCGACGGCCGGCTGCTCTGGGCGACCCGGGTACGGACCGACCAGCAGGCGAAGTCACCCGACGGATCGGGCGGCTTCAACCGCCCGGTCGCCTCCGACCGCCACGTCCTCGACTTCGAGGAGAGGATCACGGCGGTGGACCTGGCGACGGGAGCCCCGGCCTGGACGCTGGAGCCGGAAGGCACGAAGCTGCTGAGTGCGCCCGTCTGCGTGAACGGCGCGGTGTACGTCGCGGACGGCTCCTTCCAGGCCTTCGACGAGGCGACCGGCAAGAAGCTGTGGACCCACGACCCGGGCGGGTACGTCTCCATGCTGGCGCCGCCCGCCCCCTTCGGCGGCGAGCTCTACGCGGCGGTCGGGAGCGGCGATCAAGCCGTCGTCGCCGTGGACGTCGAAAAGCGCCGGACCGCCTGGACCGTGTCCGCGGGAGCCGTCAACATGCCGGACGGACCCACCATGATCGTCCAGCACGGCAACCGGCTCTACCCCCAGAACACCGACCGCATCGCGGCGATCCCCCTGGACTGACCTCTGCGCTGCCCGGCCCCGGCACCCCGGGCCACGTCACCACCCCGCGACGGCCGCACGACGGCTGATCGAACCGCCGCGCCGTCACGAGCCGCGGGCCGCGGCCCGCCCGGTTGAGGCGCGTGGGGCAGGGCAGGCGCAGGGGAGTACGGACGTGCCCGCACGCCCTACGGAAGGGACTCCCAGGTGAACGCGATGGACAGGACCGTGGCACGCCGATCCGAAGACCCCGGCCGACCCGGTGCACCCGAACGCCCGGGACCCACACCGAGCGGTCCCGACCCGACCCCTCGGGACCCCGGGACCTCGGGCCCCGGTGACACACCCCCCGGCCACGGAGAGCCGCCCGCCGGGCCCGCGCCGGCGCCCGACGAGCAACCGGCGGTTCCGGAACCGCCCGACTGAGCCGTGGTTCGAGCCCGATCGAGCCCGTCAGGAAAGGCCGCCCGACGCGCGGCGTGTGCGAAGGCCGTCGCAGGAACAGAAGCCCGTTGAAAGTACGGAAGCCCGGAAGTACGACAGAAGGAGGTGGACCTGGTGCGCATCGCTTTTCTGACCGCGCTCGAAGGCGTCGAGGAGATCGAACTCACCGAACCGTGGAAGGCGGTCGAGAAGGCCGACTGGAACCCGCAACTGGTTTCGACGGGCCCCGGCAGGGTCCAGGCGTTCCGTCATCTCGACAAGGCCGGCACCTATCCCGTCGACCACGTCCTCGCCGGCGACAGTTCGGACGGCTACGACGCCCTGGTGCTGCCCGGCGGCGTCGCCAACCCCGACGCCCTGCGCACGGACGAGAAGGCCGTCGGCTTCGTCCGGGACTTCTTCACGGCCGGCAAACCGGTGGCGGCGATCTGCCACGCCCCCTGGACGCTCGTGGAAGCGGACGTCCTGCGCGGCCGCACCCTGACCTCCTGGCCGAGCCTCGCCACCGACATCCGCAACGCCGGCGGCACCTGGGTCGACGAGCAGGTGAAGGTCTGTCGGGCCACGCCCGCGACGCTGGTCACCAGCCGGAACCCGGACGACCTGGAGGCCTTCTGCGCGGCGTTCGTCCAGGAGTTCCGCGACCACGCCTCCTGACGCCGGCCCACCCCCTCCCGTCCCCGCACCGCAACGGAGAAACCATGGGCACTCCTCCCAACGACCCCGTCCCCCCGTCTCCCACCCCCACACCGGGCCCCGGCCCCGGTCCCGGACCGGGGCCGCTCCCGGGGCCGGTGCCCGGCCCCGGCGGCCCGGACCCGGTGCCGCCGGCCCCGCCCCGGCCCGGGCCCGACCCGCAGCCCCCGCCCGCACCGGGACCCGACCCCTTCCCGCAGCCGGGCCCGCTCCCCGGACCCGGACCCGCTCCCGAGCCGGCCACCTGAGCGGGGCACCGCGCCGCGCGTGGCCGACGTCCCGCCGGGTAGGCGCCCCTTGACCGGAGCCCCGTCCAGGCGCCCCGGCCCGACGAAACGGAGTGATCGGTATGCGCACCGCAGCGGCAAGGGCGATGGGCGTGGCCACCCTCGGGTACGGAGTGGCGGTCGCCTGCAGTCCCCGCGTGTTGGCCCGCCCCTGCGGCCTGTCGGACAAGGGATCCACCGGCCTGCTCATCCGGGCCCTGGGAGTGCGTGACGCGGTGATCGGCGCCGCCATGGTCGCGCTGCCCGAAGGCCCCGCCCTGCGGACAGCCGTCCTGGGCCGGGTCACGGTCGACGCCGGGGACGCCCTGCTGTTCGGTACGTTCCTGGCCGGCCGGAGGGAACGCTCCGTCGCGGCCGCCGCCGCCCTCGGGTGGGCGGCCCTGTGCGGATGGACGCTGACCGGCGACGGCCGGTCGGCGGCGCCGCTCGTCGAGGACGCGGCCAACGTCGCGGTGCGCGCCGCCCAGTCGGTGGCCCGCGCGGAACTCTGACCGTACGGACTCGCCGCGCGGGGTGGGTTTGTACGACTACAAGGCGGGCAGCCGCGCGTCATCGAACGGTGGGCCCCGGGACGGAGGCCGGAGATGTCAACAAGCATGCTGATCGTCATCATCGTCGTCGCTGTGATCGTGGTGGCGGCCATCGCCACCCTGGTATCGATGCAGGCCCGACGACGCCACTTGCAAAGTCGGTTCGGACCCGAGTACGAGCGCGCGGTCGAGGAGCAGGGCGGCCGGATGGCCGCCGAACGCGACCTCCGCGCCCGTGAGGAACGGCACGACAAGCTCGACATCAAGGAACTGCCCGCCGAGCGGCGGCAGCAGTACGCGCAGGAGTGGAGCGGCGTCCAGGAGCACTTCGTGGACCGCCCCGAAGGCTCCCTGTCCGAGGCCGACGAACTCGTTTCGCGACTGATGAAGGAGCGCGGCTACCCCACCGAGGGGTACGGCGGTGCCGTACGCGACCTGTCGGTCGAACACGGCCGCACGCTGGAGCACTACCGGGCCGCGCACGCCGTCAAGGAGCGCAGCGGGAACGGACAGGCGACGACCGAGGAGCTCCGAGGGGCGATGGTTCACTACCGCGCCCTGTTCGAGGAACTGCTCACCGACCAGAGGAGCGGGTGACATGCGGATACAGGACGAGAACGCAGGCGAAGGACGGGGCGGCGACCCCGGCCTGACCACCGAGGACCTCGCTCATCCGGGCGGCGCCGAACGCGGCCAGGCCCCGGTGTATCCGGGCGAGGCCACCACGGCCTTCGGCGACGGGGGAACCCGCGGCGACGAGTACGACCGGGCGGACCCGGACGACCGCGCGGCCGAACCCGTCACCCCCGTGACCGCGGACGCGGACGTCGACGCGACCGCGGACGTGGACGCGACCACGGACGACCTGAACACGACCCGGAACCGCGACGCGGCCACGACCACGGCGCACGACACGGACGCCGCCGACGACACCGACCCGCTGCTCCCGAGCAGCGAGGCGGAGGGGTTCCGCAAGAACTGGAGCGACATCCAGAGCCGCTTCGTCGACGACCCGCAGGAGGCCGTGAGGTCGGCGGACAGCCTCGTCGCCGAGGTCATGCAGACGCTGGCCGGTTCCTTCGCGGCGCACAAGCAGGGCCTGGAAGGCCGGTGGGACCGCGGCGAACAGGTGGCGACCGAGGACCTGCGGCTGGCGCTCCAGCACTACCGCTCGTTCTTCAACCGGCTGCTCAAGACCTGAGCCGGCGCACTGCCCGGGCAGAACACCACACAGCCTCGCGCGGACGGCCACGGCCGTCCGCGCGAGGCTGTGTGGTGTGCGGGGCCCGCCGTCCCGCAAAGCGCTCACGCCCGGACGACGCGGTCCGCGAGAGCGTCCAGGCGCTGGTGGAGCGTACGGTCCGCGGCGAGCGGCGCGGTGTCCGCCCCCGCCCCGTCCCGCAACCCGGCGAGGAACTCGCCGATCGCCTCCACGGAGGTGTGCAGGGGCTCCCAGGAGAGCTCCTCCCTCGCCCGGGTGGAGTCCATCAGCGGCAGGTGCAGCACCGCGTCCAACAGGTCCGGGGAGGCGGGCACCAGGTGCAGCCGCCACGCCGCCGCGAGGGCGGCCCGCACCGGACCGGCCGGCATCGACAGGGGCCGCGCCTCGAACAGCCGCGCCAGCACGTCGGAGTCCAGCGGCGGTTCGGCCGCCAGGTTGAAGGCGCCCCGTACCGGCAGGGCGACGGCCGCCCGGTACGCGCTCGCCGCGTCATCGGTGTGCAGGGCCTGGAAGCGCAGCCCCGGCAGACCGGGCACCACGGGCACCAACCCCGGCCGTACCAGACGGCCCGGCAGCAACCGACCCGCGAAGATCCGTCGCTGCTCGGAGGCGGCCTCCCGTTTGAAGAGGAAGCCCGGCCGCATCCGCACCACCCGGATCTCCGGATGCTTGATCTCGTAGGTGTCGAGGACCCGTTCGAGGTACGCCTTCTCCCGCGTGTAAGCGGCCTGCGGCCAGCCGTGCGTGGGCCAGGACTCGTCCACCGCACGGTCCTTGGGACCGGGGGAGTACGCGCCGACCGAGGAGGCGTGCACGAGCGCCGGTACGCCCGCGGCGGCCACCGCGTCGAAGACGCGCAGGCTCCCGAGGACGTTGGTGCGCCAGGTCTCGGCCGGGTGATGGGTCGGTTGGAACTTCCAGGCGAGGTGGACGACGGCGTCCGCGCCGATGAACAGCGGTACGAGGTCCTCGCCGCCCGGCTCGATGTCCACGGCCTCCCACCGCGATTTCGGCGGCCGCCAGCCGGGGACCCGTCGGGCCAGGCCCAGCACGGACTCCACGCCGTGATCCTCCGTGAGCGCCCGTACGACACTCGTCCCGACGTTGCCGGTCGCCCCGACGACCACGACGCGCAGACCGGCTCCGCCGGTCCCTCCGGGGCCTTCCTCCACTGTCCGACGCATGGGCGGGTGCCTCCCTTTCCGGGGACGGCGTCCGCGGCCCGCCACGGGGCGCCCCGTGCCGTCGGGCACGGCGCGGACACACGCGGGGCGCCTACCCGTACGGTCCGACCGCACTCCACCGGTCCGGGCACTCCACGGGCGCCGGGCGATTCCGGCGCGGCGGGACGGGTACGCGCTTGCCATGACGTCCACGAAGCCGCCGCCGCCCGCCCCCACCGGGCACGCGGCACCCCAGGCCCTGAGCCCGCCCGTGCCCGCCGAGGGCCCCCTGCCCAAGGACCACACCCAGGCGATCCTGGAGACCACCAAATTGGTCGCCGCCCTGCTCAAACGGTCGGGGCTGCCCTTCGCCCTGGCCGGCAGCGTGGCCGCGTTCGCCCACGGACTGCCGGCCATGTTCCAGCACGACACCGACTTCTGCGTCCGTCCCGAGGACGCCGACGCGGTCATCAAGGCCTTGGACGAGGGCGGCATCGAAATGCGCCGCGCCCCCGAGGACTGGCTGGTCAAGGGCCGTTCCGGTGGGGAGGAGATCGACCTGATCTTCGAGCTGGAGCGGCGGCCGGTGAGTACGGAACTCCTGGCCCGGGCCGACGTGAAAGCGGTCGACTCGGTGTGGATGCCCGTCCTCGCGCCCACGGACCTCATGGGCAGCCGGCTCGCCGCGCTCTGCGAGCACTACTGCGACTTCGGTGACCTGCTGCCGATGGCACGCATGCTGCGGGAGCAGATCGACTGGGCCCGGCTGGAACGGGACCACGGGTCCGAACCGCTGCCCGACGCGTTCCTGTACCTGCTGGAACGGCTGCGCGTCATCGAGGCGAGGAACACCGGAGCCGAGAGCACCGGAGCCGAGAACACCGACGGCAGGAACACCGGAGCCAGGAACACCGACGGATCCGGGTCGGCCGGACCGGGACGGGAGGAGAGCTGATGACGTCCCACGACATGGTGGAGTACCGGATCGAGCACCTGCGCGACCGGCTGGCCCGCGAGGACATCGCGGAGTTGGGCGTACGCGTGGAGGCGCGCGGATCGGGAGCGCTGATCTCGGGCAGTGTCACCAGCCCGGAGTGCCGGGCCGAGGTGCTGAGGCTCGCCGCCGAGGAACTGGCCGGACTGGACTGGCACGAGGACCTGATGGTCAGTCGACCCGCGCCGCCCGACCGGGCGGAGGAGCTGTCGTGATCCGGGTGGCGGCGGTCGGGGACATCCACCTGGGCCCCGGCAGCGCCGGCTTCCTGCGGCCCGCCTTCGACACCCTCGGCGACTGCGCGGACCTGCTGCTGTTGGCCGGTGACCTGACGCGGCACGGCACCAGGGAGGAGGCCAGGGTGGTCGCCGGCGAGGTGGCCGGGCTGGCCGTCCCCGTCGTCGCGGTGCTCGGCAACCACGACTACCAGAGCGACCAGGAGGAAGCCGTCGCCGAGGAGCTCACGGCCGCCGGGGTGCACGTCCTGGAGGGCACCGGAGTCGTCCTGGACCTCGACGGCACACGGGTCGGCGTGGCGGGGACCAAGGGCTTCGGCGGCGGCTTCGCGGGCCGCAGCGGCAGCGATTTCGGGGAACCGGAGATGAAGGCCTTCATCCAGTACACCCGCACCTGCGCGGGAGGCCTGGAGAAGGCGCTGCACGGCCTCGAAGAGGCCGGGAGCGACCTGCGCATCGCCCTCACGCACTACGCGCCCGTCCCCGACACGCTCGCCGGGGAACCCCTGGAGATCTACCCCTTCCTGGGCAGCTACCTCCTCGCGGAGGCCATGGACGGCGCGGGGGCCGACCTCGCCGTCCACGGCCACGCCCACTCGGGCACCGAACACGGCATGACGGCCGGCGGGGTGCGGGTGCGCAACGTGGCGATGCCGGTCATCGACCGGGCCTTCGCCATCTACCACCTGTCGCCCCACGCACCCCTTCCGACCGGATCCCCGGACCGCTCCGCTTCCTGAGAGCGGTCCGCTACGTGAGCCCCTGCGGCCTTTCCTCCGGCCGCGGGGGCTCGGTGTCGTCCCCGCGTGCCTCCGCGCCCTCGACGGGGAGGGCCGTCCCGTCCCCGTCGGCGTCCTGCCCCACGGCCTCGGGACCGTCGCCCGGTTCCGCGTCCTCGTCGGCCGCGTACGCGCGCAGGTGCACGATCACCGTATTGGCGACGGCCACCAGCGGGACGGCGACGACCGCGCCGCCGATGCCGGCGACCAGCCCGCCCGTGGCCACGGCCAGGAGCACCGCCAGCGGGTGCAGGCGTACCGCCCGGCCGAGGATGAACGGCTGCAGGATGTGGCCCTCGATCTGCTGGACGACGAGCACCACCACCAGCGCCATCAGGGCCGTGAACACGCCCTGGGTGACCAGGGCGACGATCACCGCGAGCGCCCCGGAGGCCACGGCGCCGACCAGCGGCACGAACGAGGCCAGGAAGATCACGACGCCGATGGGCACGGCCAGGGGCACGCCCAGGAAGTAGATGCCCACGCCGATGAACAGGGCGTCGATCAGGGCGACGATCATCGTTCCGCGTACGTAGGCGGTCAGCGTCCGCCAGGCCCGCGGACCCGCGTCGGCCACGCCCGGACGGGCGGCGGACGGGAGCAGCTTCAGCGTCCACTGCCACACGCGCGGGCCGTCGTAGAGCAGGCACAGCGTGCAGAACATCGCCAGCAGCATGCCGGTGATGATCTCGACCAGGACGGTCACGCCCTGCAGGCCGGTCGAGGTGATCTCGCTGGTGCTGGTGCCGATCGCGTCGTTCAGCTTCTGGGCGACGTCGTTGATCTGCTGCTCGGTCACGTGCAGCGGACTGTCGATCAGCCACCGCTTCAGTTCGGCGATGCCCTCCTGGAGGCGGCCGGACAGGGTGTCGAGGTTGTCGAGCACCTGCCATACGACGAACCAACCGACGAGACCCAGTACGAGGAACCCCCATATCGCGGTCACCGCGGTGGCCAACCCCTGCGGCAGCCCCCTGCGGTGCAGGCGGGCGACGGTCGGCTGGAGCAGGGCGGTGACCAACAGCGAGACGACGAAGGCGAGGGCGACCAGCCGGACCGCGCCGATCACCCGCATCACGACCCACAGGGCGGCGGCGAGGACCAGGAACCGCCAAGCCGCCTCCGCGGCCACGCGGACGCCCCAGGGCACCGCCCGCGCCGGGTCCGGGACCCGCGTACGGGCCCTGCGGAGCTGGGCCATCCGCTCGGCCTGCTCCGCGTACTCGGCCTCGTACTCGGCGTTGCGGCGCGCCAAGGCCCGCGCGCGCCGTTCGCCGACCGCGTTGGCGCCGTTCTTCACGCGGTCGAGCCACGTATTGGTACCGGGCATCCGGACCATCCCTTCTCGTCGCTGGCCTTCTGCCCCCAATTCCCGAGATCAGCCGAACCGGTTCCGCAGCCGTTCCGGGCGGGGTCCGAGGACGATTCCGGACGCGATTTCCGCCGCAGCAGCAGCCGCAGCCGCTGCTGCCGCCGGCTGGAGCGGGGTCCGTCGAGCCCGGTGTGGGACGGCCGGGCGAGGGCGGGTAGGCGCCGGACATGAACACACACGCCCTCGACGCCCCGGTCCCCGACAGGCACCCGCACGCCGGGCGGCCCTCGGCCCTGAGCGCCGTCGCGACCCACTGGCTCAAGGGCCTCGACCGGCTCGAACGGACCACCGTCGCCGACCCCGTCATCCGGCGCCTCCAACGGACGGTCCGCTCGCTCCCGCTGGGCGGCGCGCGCGACGTGCTGCGCGGCCGGCCGCTGGGTCACCCCCTGCATCCGATCCTGGTCCAGGTCCCCATCGGCTGCTGGTTGTCGGCCGGAGTGCTGGACGTCGTACCGGGAGCGGGCCGCGCCGCGACGACCCTGACGGCCGTGGGCCTGGCCGGTGTCGCCCCGGCGGCGGTGGCGGGGTGGGTCGACTGGGCGGACCTGCCGCCCCGACAGGCCCGGGTCGGACTGGCCCACGCGGCGGCGAACGCCGCCGCGGTCACCTGCTACGCGCTGTCCCTGGGGGCACGCCTGCGCGGTGGTCCGGTGAAGGGCCGGCTGTGGTCGGTGGCCGGGCTGGCGGCGGTCGCCGTGACGGGCGCGCTCGGCGGGCACGTGGCGTACCGGCAGGCCGTCGGAGCCGACCCGACCCCGTGAGGAGGCGCCCCCGAACGGGGTCCCGCCGGGGCAACGACCCCCGGAGCGGCCCCGTTTGACCCGGGGGGCCCGGGGCAGACGTGCGGCATGTCGGAGACCTCACAGACGGTGAACACGCAAACCGTCACCACCAAGGTGCCCGCGCGGCTGGACCGGTTGCCCTGGTCCCGGTGGCACTGGATGATCGTCATCGGACTGGGCACCGTCTGGATCCTGGACGGTCTCGAAGTCACCGTCGTGGGCAGCATCGCCAGCCGCCTCTCCGAGGACGACAGCGGCCTGTCCATCACCGACGCCCAGGTCACGGGCCTGGCCGCCGCCCTCTACGTGGCGGGAGCCTGCGCAGGCGCCCTGTTCTTCGGCCGTCTCACCGACCTCTTCGGCCGCAAGAAGCTCTTCCTGATCACGCTCGCGGTCTACCTGGCCGCGACGGCCCTGACCGCCCTGTCCTTCTCCTCCTGGTGGTTCTTCCTCTTCCGTTTCCTGACCGGCTTCGGCATCGGGGGCGAGTACGCGGCCATCAACTCCGCGATCGACGAGCTGATCCCCAGCAAGTACCGCGGCCGCGTCGACCTCATCATCAACGGCAGTTTCTGGCTGGGCGCGGTCGCGGGCGCCCTGCTGTCCGTCGTCGCCCTGAACACCGAGATCTTCGCGCCGTCGGTGGGCTGGCGGTTGACGTTCGCCCTCGGCGTCGTGCTCGGCCTGGTCATCCTGCTCGTACGACGGCACGTCCCGGAGAGCCCGCGCTGGATGATCATGCACGGCCGGGCGCAGGAGGCCGAGGACCTGGTCGCCGACGTCGAACGACAGATCGAGGCGGAAACCGGGAAACCGCTGCCGGAGCCGGGGGCCGCCATGACCGTCACCGTGCGCCGCAGCATCGGTTTCGGGGAGATCGCGAAGACCGTGTTCCGCACCTACCCGAAGCGGGCCGTGCTGGGCCTGTCCCTCTTCGTCGGTCAGGCCTTCCTCTACAACGCGATCACCTTCGGCTTCGGTTCCATCCTGGTCACCTTCTTCGACGTGTCCAGCTCCGTGACCGGCTACTACTTCGCGGTCATCGCCGTCGGCAACTTCCTCGGGCCGCTGCTGCTGGGCCGGTTGTTCGACACGCTCGGCCGTCGCCCGATGATCTCCGGCACGTACATCCTGTCCGGTCTGCTGCTGTTCGGTACGGCCTGGCTCTTCGGCGCCGGCCAACTCACCGCCCTGACCATGACCGCGTGCTGGTGCGTCGTGCTCTTCTTCGCCTCCGCCGGGGCGAGTTCGGCCTACCTGACCGTCAGTGAGATCTTCCCGATGGAGACCCGCGCGATGGCGATCGCCTTCTTCTACGCCATCGGAACCGCCGCGGGCGGCATCTCCGGACCGCTGATCTTCGCCGGCCTCACCTCCAGCGGCGTGGTGGCCGACGCGGCCCTCGCCTTCTGCATCGGGGCCGCGCTGATGGTCGCCGCGGGGCTGGTGGCCGTCTTCTACGCGGTCGCCGCCGAGGGCCGCTCCCTGGAGGACATCGCGACCCCCCTCTCGGTCCGCACGCCGGAGCCGTCCGACATGGCGAAGGACCCGGCGTGACGGAGGGACGCTCGCGCCGCCGCGAAACGGTGTGAACCTCGACGCGGGGGGCCCGGTGGGGCGGGGATTCCGCGCCCCACCGGGCCCTTTTCGTGGGCGTCGCGTCGTCAGCGCCGGGTCAGGTCCCTGAGCGCGGTGTTGAGTTCGAGCACGTTCACGCGGGGCTCGCCCATGAAGCCGAACGTACGACCCTGGGTGTGGTCCGCGACCAGCTTCGCCACCCGGTCGACGTCGAGGCCGCCGCGCTCCGCGACGCGGTGGACCTGGAGCGCGGCGTACGCGGGGGAGATGTTCGGGTCGAGCCCGGAGCCGGAGGAGGTGACGGCGTCGGCCGGCACGTCCCGGGGGCTGACGGTGTACGAGGCCGTGGTGTTGTCCGCGACGACCGCGGCCTTGGCGTCCTCGACCAGCTTCACCAGGTCCGGGTTGTCGGCGGCCTTGTTGGTGGCACCGGACAGGATGAGTGAGTACCGGGTGTTGACGCTGTTGGTTCCGAGGCCGTGGGACGGGCGCGGCTGGAACCACCGGAGGTCCGGCTCGGGGGCCTTGGCCGGGTCGCCGGTGTCCTCGTCCGGCAGGTCGTAGGTCTGGCCGATGAGCGCCGAGCCGACGACCCGCCCGCTGCCGTCCTCGATCCGCGAGCCGTTCGCCCCTTCGTGGAAAGCGGCCTGCGCGATGCCGGTGACGGCGAGCGGGTAGAGCACCCCGCACAGCACCGTCAGCACGAGGAGCGCGCGCAGGCCCGCGCCGAGGAGCCGTGCGGTGTTTCCTGCAGAACTGTTCATGGTGTCAGCACGTTCCTGTTTCAGCGCAGTCCGGGGACGAGGGAGAGGAGCATGTCGATGAGCTTGATCCCGATGAACGGGGCGATCAGGCCGCCCAGCCCGTAGATCCCGAGGTTGCGGCGGAGCATCCTGTCGGCGCTGGTGGGCCGGTACCGGACGCCCTTGAGGGCCAGCGGCACGAGCGCGATGATGATCAGCGCGTTGAAGACGACGGCCGAGAGGATCGCGGACTCGGGGGAGGCCAGGCCCATGACGTTGAGCTTGTCGAGGCCCGGGTGGACCACGGCGAACATCGCCGGGATGATCGCGAAGTACTTGGCGACGTCGTTGGCTATGGAGAACGTCGTCAGCGCGCCGCGCGTGATCAGGAGCTGCTTGCCGATCTCGACGATCTCGATGAGTTTGGTGGGATCGGAGTCCAGGTCCACCATGTTCCCGGCCTCCTTGGCGGCCGAGGTACCGGTGTTCATCGCGACGCCGACGTCCGCCTGAGCCAGGGCCGGGGCGTCGTTCGTACCGTCCCCCGTCATCGCGACGAGCTTGCCGCCCGCCTGCTCCCGCTTGATCAGGGCCATCTTGTCCTCGGGAGTGGCCTCCGCGAGGAAGTCGTCGACGCCGGCCTCCTCGGCGATGGCCCTGGCCGTCAGCGGGTTGTCGCCCGTGATCATGACGGTTTTGATGCCCATGCGGCGCAGTTCCTCGAACCGCTCCCGCATGCCGTCCTTGACCACGTCCTTCAGGTGGACGACGCCCAGGATCCGGGCGCCCCGCGCGTCCTCGACGGCGACCAGCAGCGGCGTACCGCCGGCCTCGGAGATCCGATCGGCCAGGGGCCCGGCGTCCTCGGCGACCTGCCCGCCCCGCTCCCGCACCCAACCGATGATCGAACCGGCCGCGCCCTTACGGGTTTTCCTGCCGTCGGCGTCGACGCCCGACATCCGGGTCCGGGCGGTGAAGTCGATCCACTCGGCGTGCGCGAGCTCGCTCCGGTGGCGTTCGCGCAGCCCGTACGCCTCCTTCGCGAGGACCACGATCGAGCGACCCTCGGGCGTTTCATCGGCCAGCGACGACAACTGCGCGGCGTCCGCCAGTTCGGCCGCCGTGGTGCCGCTGACGGGGACGAACGCGCAGGCCCGGCGGTTGCCGAGGGTGATCGTGCCGGTCTTGTCGAGCAGCAGGGTCGACACGTCACCCGCGGCCTCCACGGCCCGCCCCGACATCGCCAGGACGTTGCGCTGGACGAGCCGGTCCATGCCGGCGATGCCGATGGCGGAGAGCAGCGCGCCGATCGTGGTCGGGATCAGGCAGACCAGCAGCGCGGTGAGCACGATCATCGACTGCTCGGCGCCGGCGTGGATCGCGAACGGCTGGAGGGTGACGACCGCGAGCAGGAAGACGATCGTGAGGGACGCCAGCAGGATGTCGAGTGCGATCTCGTTCGGCGTCTTCTGCCGGGCCGCGCCCTCTACGAGGGCGATCATGCGGTCGATGAAGGTCTCGCCCGGCTTGGTGGTGATCTTGACGACGATCCGGTCGGAGAGCACCTTGGTGCCTCCGGTCACGGCGCTGCGGTCGCCGCCCGACTCCCGGATGACCGGCGCCGATTCGCCGGTGATGGCCGATTCGTCGACCGAGGCGACACCCTCGACGACGTCGCCGTCGCCCGGAATGACGTCGCCGGCCTCGCACACCACCAGGTCGCCGACGCGCAGTTCCGTACCCGGAACCGGCTCCTCGCCGCCGCCGCCGTGGAGCAGTCGCCGGGCCACGGAGTCGGTCTTGGCCTTGCGCAGGGTGTCGGCCTGGGCCTTGCCCCGGCCCTCGGCGACGGCTTCCGCGAGGTTCGCGAAGATCGTGGTGAGCCACAGCCAGACGGTGATCGCCCAGCCGAACCAGTCCGTCGGGTCCGCCAGGGCCAGCAGCGTCGTGACGACGGAGCCGACGAGGACGACGAACATGACCGGGGACTTGACCATGACGCGCGGGTCGAGCTTGCGCACCGCGTCGGGGAACGCCTTGACCAGCGCCCTGGGTTCGAACAGGCCCGCGCCGACGCGTCCGGCCGGCGTGCGACCGGCGGGCCGGTCCTCGTGCGGGGCACGGGTGGGGGTGATGGTGCTCATGACGCGAGCCCTTCGGCGAGCGGCCCCAGCGCGAGGGCGGGGAAGTAGGTGAGTCCGGTGATGATGAGGATCGTGCCGACGAGGAGGCCCGCGTAGAGCGGCTTGTCGGTGCGCAGGGTGCCCGCCGTGGCCGGCACCGGCTGCTGCTCGGCGAGCGAGCCGGCCAGTGCCAGGACGAAGACCATCGGCAGGAAGCGGCCGAGGAGCATCGCGATGCCGATGGTGCTGTTGAACCACTGGGTGTCGGCGTTCAGGCCCGCGAAGGCGGAGCCGTTGTTGTTGGCGCCCGATGTGTAGGCGTAGAGGATCTCGGAGAAGCCGTGCGCACCGCCGTTGGCCATCGACCGGCCCGGCGTCGGCAGCGCCATCGCGGCGGCGGTGAAGCAGAGCACCAGCGTCGGCGTGACGAGGATGTAACAGGCGGCGAGCTTGATCTGGCGGGTGCCGATCTTCTTGCCCAGGTACTCGGGGGTGCGGCCGACCATCAACCCGGCGATGAACACCGCGATGATCGCCATGATCAGCATGCCGTAGAGGCCCGAGCCGACGCCTCCGGGCGCGATCTCGCCCAGTTGCATGCCCAGCATGGTGATCCCGCCGCCGAGGCCGGTGTAGGAGGAGTGGAAGGAGTTGACCGCGCCGGTCGAGGTCAGCGTGGTCGCGACGGCGAAGATCGACGATCCGGCGATGCCGAAGCGGGTCTCCTTGCCCTCCATCGCCCCGCCGGCGGCCTGGAGCGCCGGGCCGTGGTGCGCGAACTCCGTCCACATCATCAGCGCGGTGAAGCCGAGCCAGAGGGCGGCCATCGTCGCCAGGATCGCCCAGCCCTGGCGCAGGTTGCCGACCATCCGGCCGAAGGTGCGGGTCAGCGAGAAGGGGATCAGCAGGATCAGGAAGATCTCGAACAGGTTGGTGAAGGGAGTCGGGTTCTCGAAGGGGTGCGCGGAGTTGGCGTTGAAGTAGCCGCCGCCGTTCGTCCCGAGTTCCTTGATGACCTCCTGCGAGGCCACCGCCCCGCCGTTCCACTGTTGCGTGCCGCCCATGAACTGGCCGACCCCGTGGATCCCGGAGAAGTTCTGGATGACTCCGCAGGCGACCAGGACCAGCGCGCCGATCACGGACAGCGGCAGCAGGACGCGTACGGTCCCGCGCACCAGGTCGGCCCAGAAGTTGCCGAGTTCACCGGTGCGGGAGCGCGCGAAGCCCCTCACGAGGGCCACCGCGACGGCCATGCCCACGGCCGCGGAGACGAAGTTCTGCACCGCCAGGCCGCCGGTCTGCACGACGTGGCCCATGGCCTGCTCGCCGTAGTAGGACTGCCAGTTGGTGTTCGCCACGAAGGACGCGGCGGTGTTGAAGGCCTGGTCCGGGTCGATCGACACGAAGCCGAGCGACCCGGGCAGGCTGCCCTGGAGGCGCTGCAGGCCGTACAGGAAGAGGACGCTCACGGCCGAGAACGCCAGCACGGCGCGCAGGTAGGCGGGCCAGCGCATCTCGGCCCCCGGGTTGGCGCCGATGGCCTTGTACATCCACTTCTCCGGCTTCCAGTGCTTCTCGGAGGAGTAGACCCGGGCCATGTGGTCGCCGAGCGGTCGGTAGGCCAGTGCGAGGGCGGCGATCAGCGCGAGCAGCTGGAGCACACCAGCGGTTACGGGGCTCATGGCGGTGCTCAGAACCTCTCCGGGAACAGGAGGGCGAGGATCAGGTATCCCAGCAGGGAGACGGCGACGGCGAGGCCGACGAAGTTTTCCACGGTCACAGCTTCGTCACCCCCTTGGCGATGAGGGCCACCAGCGCGAAGACCGCGATCGTGGTGGCGACGAAGGCCGGATCGGCCATCGTGAGCTCCTGGATGAAGTGATGAAATGGAATGGGCCTGTGTGGCCGAAGACGAGCAAACCGCGAGCTCAGCCGGGTGTTGAGCCACCTTGACGGGCTCCATACGGGGGTACCGGAACTCTTGACGCGGCCCTGACGCGACAGCCGGCCGGGCGGAGTCGAAGGGGCAGCTCAGTGCCCGACGTCCCGGCTGCGGAAGTCGGCCAGGGTCTCCCGGCGGACCAGCGGCCGGGCCCTGCCGTCCCCGACGGCGACCACCGGGGGACGGCCGACCATGTTGTAGCCGGACGCCATCGACAGCTGGTACGCGCCCGCCATCGGTACGGCGAGCAGGTCACTCGGGTCGACGTCGCGCGGCGGCGACCGCTCCGCTCCGGCGCGGCTTTGGAGATCCACCACCACGGCGGCACCCGAAACGGTCACGAGGACGATGCCGACGTTCGCGGTCCGGCCGATGCGCTCGCCGAGGATCAGCAGCCCCACCAGGGCCCCGTGTCGATGTGACACGGGTCACAGGGTCTGGTCGATGAGTTCTCCGCGCGGGCCGGGTCAACCCTGGGACCGCACCGACAGCGACAGCGAAGGACACGACGCCATGACCGACACCGTGAAGGGCCCCGCCTCCTACTTCCCCTCCATCGAGAAGAAGTACGGCCGCCCGGTGGCCGAGTGGAAGGCGCTCATCGGCGCGTCCCCGCTCACCCGACACATGGAACTCGTCTCCTGGCTCAAGACGGAGCACGGCCTGGGCCACGGCCACGCCAACGCCCTCGTCGCGCACACCCTGGCCGAAGCCGACGGAAAGTGACGCGGCGCCTCCCGTCGGCGGCACCGCCGGCGACCGTCAGGGGCATTGGAGTGGCGCCGGTACGGCCGATGGCGTGGCTTCCGCGCCCGCCGGAACGCCTTCCTAAGGTCGGCGGGTGACGGGGGCCGGTCGCAACAGGTGGGTGAGTCGTGGAACGCATGACGGCACGAGCACGAGCACGAGCAGGAGCAGGAGCAGGAGCACGAGCGGGTACGCGCGGACGGCTTACGGCCGGTACCCGCCCTACGGCGACGTGGACACGGACCCGGCGGCTGGCGGCCGTGACCGGCCTGCTGATGCTCTGCGCCCTGCCGACCGCACCCGCCGGCGCGACGGACGCGGTCGACGGACGCTCCCCGGCAGGTCCGCCGCTGTACGTCAGCGACTACGGCAACAACCGGGTCGTCACCCTGCCGGTGGACGGGGGCGAGCAGATGACCGTACCCCTCGACGGGCTGGTGCGCCCGACCGGCCTAGCCTGGGACGCGGCCGGCGCGCTCTACGTCTCCGACACCGGGAACAACCGGGTGGTGACACTGCCCCCGAACGGTGGCGGGCAGGTCACCGTGCCCACCGTCGACCTGTCCCGCCCGCTCGGCCTCGCCGTCGACGCCGCCGGGAGCCTCTACATCGCGGACAGCTTCAACGACCGGGTGGTGAAGGTGCCCGCCGGCGGCGGCCCCCAGACGACCGTCCCCACCAGTGGCCTGCTGCACCCCTGGGGCCTGGCGCTGGAGCCCGACGGTGACCTGTACGTCTCCGACTTCGTCAACGACCGCGTCGTGAAGGTCGCCGCGGACGGCAGCGGCCAGACCACGGTGCCCACGGTCGGTCTGTCCCAGCCGACCGGCCTCGCGCTCAACGCGGCGGGCGATCTCTACGTCTCCGACAGCGGCAACAACCGCGTGGTGAAGGTGTCCGCGGCCGACGGGCAGCAGAGCACGGTTCCCGTCACCGGCCTGAGCGATCCGCTGGGCCTCGCGCTCGACGGCTCCGGCGGCCTCTACGTGGCCGACGGCTTCGACAACCGGGTCGTCCGCGTACGGGAGACGGGCGGCGGCCAGGTCACCCTCGCCTCCGACGGGCTCAACACGCCGACCGGCCTCGCCTTCCCGCCGAGGAAGCCCCGGCCGGGCGCGGACGGTGCGCGGGGCACGGTGGACAAGGGGCTCTCGAAGCTCCGCTGACCCGTCTCCGCACCGCGGGGCACCCGGGCCGGTACCGAACGTCCGGTCAACGGGCCGGGCGGCCCCCCTCGCGAACCGCGTCGGGGGCGTCCGGAAGCCGCACCGTGACGAGGAGTCCCCCGGACGGCCGGGGGACCAGGTCGAGGGTTCCGCCGTGGGTGCGGACGATGCTGTGCACGAGGGCGAGACCGAGGCCGACACCGGCGTGCTCGTCGGTGCGCACGCGTTCGGCTCCCCGTCGGAAGGGCTCGGTGAGGGTCGGGACCACGTCGGCCGGCACCGGACGGCCGGTGTTCTCGACCCGCAACACGCTCGCGTCGTGCTCCGTCCCGGTGTGGACCGTCACGGAGCCGCCTGCGGGCAGATTGTGGACGACGGCGTTCTGCACGAGGTTCGTCACCATGCGCAGCAGCAGTTCCGCGGAGCCGGGCGTCCGGGTCGCTCCACCGGTGACGTCGAGCGTGATGCCGCGCTGTTCGGCGAGGGGGAGCACGGTTTCGGCGGCCTCCTCGGCGACGAGGGAAAGGTCGACGCTCTCGCGGGCGAAGTTCCCGCGGTCGCTGCGGCTGAGCAGCAGGAGGGCCTCGATGAGGTCGATCGCGCGCGTGTTGACCACCTGCAGGCGTGCGAGCAGCGCGTCCCGGTCCCGGGTGGGATCCCGGCGGGCGACGTCGAGCAGCGTCCGGGAGACGGCCAGCGGGGTGCGCAGTTCGTGCGAGGCGTTCGCGGCGAACCGCCGCTGCTCGGCGTCGTGCGACTCCAGCTGTTCGAGCATCGCGTCGAACGTGTCGGCGAGTTCACGGAACTCGTCCAGGCGGCCCTCCATGCGGACCCGGTGGGACAGTGACCCGGAGCCGGCCGTCCGGGCCGCGGCCGTGATCCGGTGGAGCGGCGCGAGCATCCGTCCGGCGAGTACCCACCCCCCGACGAGACCGAACACGAGCAGGAAGGCCATCGCCACGGCCGCCGCGGGCGCGAAGGTGCGCACGAGGAGGTACCGGTTGGGCGAGATCCCGAGCAGGCCCTTGGTGTTGTCGGGTACGTACCGCAGCAGGAACACCCACACCACGGCCAGCAGGAGGGCCCCGGCGACGGCGAGGAACCCGGCATAGCTGAGGGTGAGCTTCAGCCGAGCACTGGGCCCCGGTCGCCTAGGCATCCGTACCGTCGGGGCCGGTGATGTCGTGGTCGGCCGCGATGCGGTAGCCGACGCCGGGCGCCGTGGCGATGGCCCATGGTTCGCCGAGCCGTTTGCGCAGGGCGGAGACGGTGATGCGGACGGCGTTGGTGAAGGGGTCGGCGTTCTCGTCCCAGGCCCGCTCCAGCAGTTCCTCCGTACTGACGACACCCCCCTCGGCGGCGACGAGCACGTCGAGCACGGCGAACTGTTTGCGGGTGAGCGCGACGTACCGTCCGTCGCGGAAGACCTCCCGGCGGAAGGGGTCGAGCCGCAGGCCCGCGATCTCGCGCACCGGGGGACGGGCGTACGCGCGCCTGCGGTCGAGCGCCCGCAGCCGCAGGACGAGCTCCCGCAGCTCGAACGGTTTGGTGAGGTAGTCGTCGGCGCCGAGCCCGAACCCGGACGCCTTGTCGTCGATCCGGTCGGCAGCGGTGAGCATCAGGATCGGGATGCCGCTGCCGGAGGCGACGATGCGCCGCGCGACCTCGTCGCCGGAGGGGCCGGGTATGTCGCGGTCGAGGATCGCGAGGTCGTAGGAGTGGACGCCGAGCAGTTCCAGGGCGGAGTCGCCGTCGCCGGCGATGTCGGCGGCGATCGCCTCCAGCCGCAGGCCGTCACGGACGGCCTCGGCGAGGTACGGCTCGTCCTCCACGATCAGTACGCGCATGCCCGCCACCCTAGGTGGTCGCCCCCGCCCGGGTGCGCCACCAGCGGCGTGACGCCAGCCCGGCGAGGACGGCGCCGACGGCGTTGACCAGTACGTCGTCCACGGAGGACACGCGGTCCAACCGCAGGACGTACTGCGCGGTCTCGACCACCACCGAGCAGCCCGCCCCGAGGGCGAGCAGTCGCGGTACGGACGCGACGGCCGCGCACCGCATCGGGGCGAAGAACCCCAACGCCGCGAAGACCAGCAGGTTCCCGGCGATGCCGAGCGGCCCCATCGTGACCAGGTCCAGCAGCGGCACCAAACTCACCCGACCGGGGACGACGCCCGCGCCGGCGCCCGGCATCAGGATCATCCAGACGAACGGCACCGTCCCGTGGACCGTCCCCACCTCGGCCAGCGACGTCCGCCACGCCGCCGTGATCCCGGCGGCGCGCCGCCGGCGGGCCAGCGCCCACACCAGCAGCAGGGACAGCGGCAACGTGAGCAGGGTCATGAACACAACACCGTTGAAGGTGTCGAAGCAGCCGTGCCACCGACCGGACAGGCACCTCGGGGCGGACATCAGGAGCATTCGCCGCATCAGGAACGCGGCGCCGACCACACCGAGGAACGCCAGGCCGAGGAACACGAACCCGCGCCGGCGGCGGGGAGGCGCGGACAGGGACAGGGACACGTCGTGGGTCATGGGCCCATGGGACACGAGGGGTCGTTGCCCGGGCGTATGCGGTTTTCGATACACCCGCGATACACGGCCGCCGCGTGCGCCGAGGACGCACCGCCGGCGACCTTCAGCCGCGCCCGGTCAGAACGTCCACCGGGTGTGGCTGTACACCCCGTCGTCGCGGCCGAAGCCGTACGCCGCGGTCGGCGCCACCGCGAACACCACGGCGTTCCCCGTGCGGAACGCGTCCCCGATGCCGTGGAAGGTCCCCTCGGGGGAGGTGATGTGCGCACCGTACTTCGCCTCGTACGCCGCGATCACCTCCTCGAGCGCCGCCGGATCCGAAACCGGCTCCGCCATCCCCTCGATGACCAGGTCGAGCCCCTCGGAGAGGGAGTTCCCGCCGGTGGTCACCGCGCAGTGGCCGTCGTGGGCGAGGTTCCTCGCCTTCTGTTCCCCCGGACCGGTCGAGAAGTACAGCACTCCCTCGTGCCAGGCGGCGATGACGGGGGTGACGTGCAGGCGGCCGTCGGGCCGCACCGTGGACACCCAGAAGATCTCGGCGGCGGCCAACTGCCGCCGCGCCCGCTCCCAGTCGGTGGCGGTGACGTCCTCCGCGCCCGGGCGGGGGTTGAGAGCCGAGCTGTAGCGCGCGTCGAGTTCGGTGGTGCGGGGGGTGGTGGGTCCTTGATCCGGCATGGCGGGCTCCTTCCTCACCCCATGGTCGACCGACCGTCCCCGCGGCGGCCACCGACACGCCCGCGCCCGCCCTCCTCGCGGACCGTCCGCCGCTCCGATCCGCATGCCCGCGCCGACCGACTCGCGGGTAGGTTGGACGCGTGATCGATTTTCTGCGGGACACCCCGGTCGAAGGCCGCCTCGACGTCGTCTGGCACGCGGGGTGGCCCTCGCCCCGGCATGACCCGGCGCCGGAGATCCAGGTCCACGCGTACACCGAGCACACGGTGATCCTGCGCCAGAACAAGTCCGTGCACTACGAGGCTCCGTTCCTGTTCCTCCTCTTCGGCAATGACCGCGCCCTGCTCCTGGACACGGGCGCCTCCGCCGAAGCCGCCCACTTCCCGCTGCGGGCAACGGTCGACACCCTCGTGGCGGACTGGTTGGCCCGCCACCCGCGGCCCGGATACGGCCTGCTGGTCGCCCACACCCACGGGCACGGCGACCACACCGCGGCGGACGGCCAGTTCGCGGACCGGCCGCTCACCACGGTCGTGGGCGCGGGCCTGGACGAGGTCACGTCGTCCTTCGCGCTGGTGGACTGGCCGCACCGGACCGGGGAGCTCGATCTGGGCGGCCGGATCCTCGACCTGCTGCCCGGCCCCGGCCACCAGGAGGCCGGACTGGTCTTCCACGACCGGCACACCGGGCTGCTACTGACCGGCGACTCCGTCTACCCGGGCCGGCTCTACATCGAGGACCGGGCGGCGTACTCGGCCACCGTCGACCGGCTGTTGGACTTCTGCGCGACCCGCCCCGTCCGCCACGTCCTCGGCTGTCACATCGAGATGACCACCAGGCCGGGCGAGGACTACCCGCGCGGCACCACGCACCAGCCGGACGAGCCCCCGCTCCAGCTCACCACCGGCCACCTGCACGCGCTGCGCCGGGCCCTCGACGAGACGGCGGACGGCCGGGGCGCCCACCCGTACGACGAGTTCGTCCTCGTCTACCGGGACTGACGGGACCGGCCGGCGGGCCCGGCCGCCACGCGGTCCGCCTCCGGTGCCGGTTCGGTCGCGTCCCTGTCGGCCGGCCTCCCCCCGGTCGATGCCGGCGCGGCCGGGCCCTCGTACACACCGGGACGATCCGTCCAGAACGCGCCGGACACCGCGCGCCGGGCCAGCATCACCACGGTGCCGACGAGGCTCAGGCCGAGGGCGATGACCAAGGGCGGCCCGAGGCCGAACCAGGACGTCCCGCCGGCCGAGTTGGCCGGGTCCGCCATGTCGGCGACCGCTTCGACGAGCAGCCAGATCAGCATCACCGCGCCGATGACGGGACCGGCGCCGATGAACAGGAACTCGCGTACTCCCGCCGTCAGCCGGCGCCGGTGGTAGACGGCGCAGGCGATGCCGGTGAGGGCGTAGTAGAAGGCGATGAGCAGGGAGAGCGCCGTCAGGGAGCCGGCGAGGGCGTTCTCGCTGATCCGGTGGATGAGCAGGTACCAGACGGTGGCCGTGCCGGCGACCCACCACGTGCTGACGGCGGGGGTGCGGTAGCGGCCGTGGATCCGACCGAACCGGCTGGGCAGGGCGTGCCTGCGCGCCATGGACAGCGCGGTACGGGAAGCCGGGATGATCGTCGTCTGGGTGGAGGCGAGCGCCGAGGTCGCCACGGCGAGGAGGACGACCCAGTCCCAGCCGCCGAGGACCTCCCGGGCCAGCGAGGCGAACACGGCCTCCTCGTCGTCGGCGTGCGCGCTCAGATAGGCGGTGCCCGCGAAGGCGACGACGGCGAACGCCACCGAGACGTACGTGGCCAGCAGCACCACCGTCGACCAGATGCCGGCCCTGCCCGGGGTGGAGGAGGGATCCGTCGTCTCCTCGGAGAGGTTGACGGCCGACTCCCAACCCCAGTACACGAACACGCCGAGCAGCAGCCCGCCCGTCAGCGCCGTGCCCCCGGCCCCGAACGGGTTGAGCCAGCCGGCGGCGGGACGTACCGCGTCGAGGGAGCCGGTACCGGAGAAGACCTTGTGGAGGGCGACGGCCGCGAAGACGAACAGGCAGACGGTCTGCAACAGGACGAGGACGTTCTGCAGACGCGCCGCGGTCTGGGTGTCCCGTACGCACAGCGCGGCCATCGCCACGATCAGCAGCACGGTCAGCGACTGGCGGACCAGGGTGTTCGCGGCCCAACCGTCGAGTCCGACGGCCAACAGGCCGAAGTGCACGGCCACGTCCGCCAGCGAACCCACCACCAGGACGCCGGTCATCGTGATCGCCCAGCCGCCGAGCCAACCGGCCGTCGGCCCCAGGGCGCGGGTCACCCACGAGAAGGTCGTGCCGCAGTCCGGATCGGCCCGGTTCAGGTAGTAGAAGGCGGAGGCGATGAGCACCATCGGCACGAATGAGGCGAGCATCACCCCGGGAGCGTGGACGCCGACCAGGGCGACGATCGGTCCGATGACGGCGGCCAGTGAGTACGCCGGCGAGGTGGCGTTGAGCCCGATGGCGAGGGCGTCGACGAAACCGATCGCATCGGGTCTGAGCGTGGCGGCCGGCGTCCGCGGGGTGTCTTCGACCATGGTCCCTCACTGTGCGGTGTGAACGGGGCGTGAATGCGACGAGGAAACCCGTGTCCCGTACAGGGGGTCAATGGTGTTGGCATAAGCGAGCCCCGGCTCAGCGCGCGGGCAGGTCGCCCAGTTCGCGCGCGGCGCTGTCCAGGAGCATCTCCAGCGCGACCGGGTAGGCGCTGTGCGGCATCCGGGCGGCCAGCAGCCCGACGGTGGCCGCGATGTTCGGGTACGCGTCGGCGGGCAACCGGGCGTACGTCGACTCCCAGCGCTCCTCGTCCGCCTCGCGGGCTTTCGCCGTCAGCGCGAACGGGCCGGCGTCGAGCGCCGCGAAGGCCAGGCACTGGTCGATGTAGGCGTGGTAGATCCGTACGGCGTCGTCGTCGGGGAACCCCGCGCCGCGCAGGCTGCCGAGGATCGCCTCGTCGGCGGCGATCTCCCGCGGCCGACCGGTCACCCGGCTCGCGGTCAGCAGCGCGGCCTGCGGATGCGCGAGGTACGCGCCGTGGATGCGGAGCCCCAGGGCGCGCAGGTCCTCACGCCACCGCCCGGTCGGCACCCACCCGGAGAGCGCCCGGCCGATCAGCTCCTCGCCCATGGCCAGGGTCAGGCCGTCCATGCCGTCGAAGTACCGGTACAGGGTGCTGGGGTCCGCGCCCAGGGCGGCGCCGAGCCGCCGGGCCGACAGCCCCGCGCTGCCGTGCTCGCGCACCATCCGCAGGGCGGTTTCGACGATCAACCGCTCGGAGAGCACCGTCCCCTGCCGGGTCGGACGCCGCCGCCTGCGCGCGTCCTCCGGGATCACGTCCTTCGCCATCGCCCGCCCTCTCCGTCGTTTTCCCTACGGCCGCGCGCCACGCCGCGGGCGCCCGGCCGAGCTTATGCCAACACCATTGACCTTAGCTCGTGGCGGCGGGTTCCATCAGACCCCGAGGCACACGCCTCACAGAGAAAGGACCTCGCCATGCGTGTTCTGCTCGTGGGTGCCGGCGGTGTCGGCAGTGCGATCACCCGGATCGCCGCCCGCCGCGACTTCTTCGACCACTTCGTCGTCGCCGACTACGACCTCGGCCGCGCGCAGGCCGCCGTCGCGGCCCTCGGGGACGCGGAACAGCGCTTCAGCGCCTGCCGCGTCGACGCCTCCGACGAGGCGGCGGTCACCCGACTGCTGACCGAGCACGGGTGCGACGTCCTGATGAACGCGACCGACCCGCGCTTCGTGATGCCCCTGTTCAACGCGGCGCTGGCGGCGGGCAGTCACTACCTCGACATGGCCATGTCCCTCTCCCGCCCGCACCCCGAACACCCGCACGGCGAGTGCGGGGTGAAGCTCGGCGACGAGCAGTTCGAACGGGCCGAGGAATGGGAGAAGTCGGGCCGGCTGGCGCTCGTCGGCATGGGCGTCGAGCCGGGACTCTCCGACGTCTTCGCCCGCTACGCGGCCGACGAACTCTTCGACGAGATCGAGGAGATCGGCATCCGTGACGGGGCGAACCTGGCCGTCGAGGGCTACGACTTCGCCCCGTCCTTCAACATCTGGACGACGATCGAGGAGTGCCTGAACCCGCCCGTGGTGTACGAGCGCGAGCGCGGCTGGTTCACCACCGAGCCGTTCAGCGAGCCGGAGGTCTTCGACTTCCCGGAGGGCATCGGTCCCGTCGAGTGCGTCAACGTCGAGCACGAGGAGGTCCTCCTCATCCCGCGCTGGGTGGGGGCGCGTCGGGTCACCTTCAAGTACGGCCTGGGCGACGACTTCATCGGCAAGCTGAAGACGCTCCACGCCCTGGGCCTGGACTCCACCGAGCCGGTCACCGTCCGCGGCGAGCACGGCCCGGTCCGGGTCTCGCCCCGCGACGTGGTCGCGGCCTGCCTGCCCGACCCGGCCGGTCTCGGCGACCGGATGACCGGCAAGACCTGCGCGGGCACCTGGGTCAAGGGCACCAAGGACGGCCTGCCGCGCGAGGTCTACCTCTACCACGTGGTCGACAACCAGTGGTCCATGCGCGAGTACGGCTCCCAGGCCGTCGTCTGGCAGACCGCCGTCAACCCGGTGGTGGCCATGGAACTCCTGGCCGGCGGCGTGTGGTCCGGGTCGGGCGTCCTCGGCCCCGAAGCGCTGCCGCCCCGACCCTTCCTCGACCTGCTCACCGCGTACGGCTCGCCCTGGGGCCTGCGCGACCAGGCCGCCGCGACCCCGGCGGCGCCGGGCCGGTGAGTCGGGCGTAAGGATCTCGTCGTCGTTTCCCTGTGGCGACGCCGTCCGCCCACCCCGTTGAATGGGGGAAACGATCAGTGGGTTCGGCAGGGGAGCGGCAATGGTGAACGGCAAGCGGCGCGGACGGTTCTTCATCGCGGGACTGGTGACGGCCCTGGTGCTGTTGGGCGTGGGCGTGTACTGGTTCCAGCCGTGGAAGCTCTGGCAGGACGACCGCGTGGACGAGGCCCTGCCGACGGCCATGAAGCCCGCACCGTCCGCGCCCGCCCCACCGTCGGGCGCCGCCGCCCCCGCCGCCCCGCCGCTGCGGACCGTGGCCCGGGGTGACCTGATCAGCCACGAGCACACCACCACGGGCACGGCGAAGCTCATCCGCCTCGCGGACGGTTCGCACACGCTCCGGCTGGAGAACCTCGACACCAGCAACGGGCCGGACCTGCGCGTGTGGCTGACGGACGCCCCGGTCAAGGAGGGCACGGCGGGCTGGCGCGTCTTCGACGACGGCAAGCACGTCAGCCTCGGCAAGCTGAAGGGCAACAAGGGCGACCAGAACTACGAGGTACCGCCCGACCTCGACCTGTCCGCGTACAGCAGCGTCGCCATTTGGTGCGACCGCTTCGACGTCTCCTTCGGCGCGGCGGAACTGACCCGGGCCTGAGGACTGCGGTTGCGGAGGAGCCGTGGGGGCGACAGCGTGGAGCCGCAGGCAACCCATCCCAGCCGTTGCGAGGAGTCGCCGTCATGGGCGGTATGCAGGACAAGCGTCAGGAGCCCGGCAAGGGCCGCGAGGAGCAGCAGCAGGAGCGCACCGGGCGACCCGGGCGGGAGCGCACGGACCGCCCCGAGCAGGACCCCGTTCACCCCGGCACGAGCGCGGTGAAGGCCCGGGGGAAGAGCCCCGAGGAGCTCAAGTACCCCCGCCAGGACGAGAACCCGCGCGAGCGGGACGAGGACGAGAGGCGCGACGGGGAATCCTGACCCCGCACATGGGCCCGTACCGTCGTGCCGTACCGGCGAAGCAGTCATCGGCACGGCACGACGGCGTTCGGGGACCGCTACCCGGTCGCCGGGGCGCCCGGGGTGAAGGTCACCGGCAGGCTCTGGGGGCCGCGCAGGCCGCCCGGCCGCCAGGGGATCTCGTCCGGCGGTACCGCGAGGGCGAGGCCGGGGAGCCGGCGCAGCACCGTACCGATCGCGATCTGGCCCTCCAGTCGGGCCAGGGGGGCGCCCAGGCAGTAGTGGATGCCGTGCCCGAACGCGAGGTGGGCGTTGTCCTGTCGGGTGATGTCCAGGCGCTCGGGATCCGGGAAGCGCGCCGGGTCGCGGTCGGCGAGGGCCGAGCCGATCAGTACGGTCGCGCCGCGCGGCACGCTCACGCCCGCGATCTCGACGTCCTCCCGCGCGAACCGGGCGATGCCGGGGCTGACCGGGCCGTCGTAGCGCAGGAACTCCTCGACCGCGTCCGGCAGCAGGGACGGATCCGAGCGCAGCAGGTCGAGCTGGTCGGGGTGGGCGAGCAGGGTGGAGATGCCGCCGCCGATCAGGTTGACCGTGGTGACGTAGCCCGCGGCGAGCAGCAGGAACACCATCGCGACCAGCTCGTCCTCGGTGAGCCGCTGTTCCTCGTCCCGGGCCGCCACGAGGTCGCTGAGCAGGTCGTCGGCCGGGCGGGCCCGCTTGTCCCGGATGAGTTCGGTGACGTAGGCGCGCATGTGCAGCCACGCCTCGTTCACCACGGCGGGATCCGGCGGCCCCGCACCCCGCATGATCAGGCGATCGGTCCAGTGCTGGAAGTCGTGGCGGTCGTCCACCGGCACCCCCAGCAGTTCACTGATCACCGTGACCGGGAGCGGCAGCGCGAAGTCCGCGACGAGGTCGGCGCGGCCGGTCGGTACGACCGCGTCCAGCAGCCGGTCGGTGAGGGCCTGGATCCGCGGCCGCATCCCGGCCACGCGACGGGCGGTGAACGCCTTGGAGACCAGGCGGCGCAGGCGCGTGTGGTCCGGCGGATCGCTGCGGAGCATGTTGCTCAGCATCGACTCGCGCTCGGTGCCGGGCAGCTGCCGCAGCAGCCGGGTGTCGGCGGCGTCGCGTACGTCGCTGCTGAGGCGGGGGTCGGACAGGGCCGCCAGGCCGTCCTCGTAGCGGGTGACGAGCCACGCCTCCAGGCCGCCCGCGATGACGGTCCGGCGCACGGGGCCGTCCTCACGCAGTTGCCGGTACAGCGGGAACGGGTCCGCGACGAAAGCCGGGTCGGCGTAGGGCAGGTGGACCGGCCGCTCAGTCATGGTGCCTCCCAGGGTGTCTTCCACGGATCAGCGGGTGCGTCGGTTCGGCGGGCGCCGGGCAGCGGGCGTGCCGGCTCAGCGGAGCGACTCCTTCGGGGGACGCTCGCGCAGGGCCCCGTAGGCGAGGAAGTACGCCGGGACCCGGTTCAGCCACCGGGAGTCGGTGATCAGATCGGTCATCCGCCGGGCCCGCCGGGGGTCACCGAACGCGGTGCGGCCGGCCAGCAACGGCTCGATGACCTGCCGGTGGGCCATGCGCTGGAGCCCCTGGGTGACCACCGTGGTGGGCAGCCGGCGCTGCTGTACGCGGCGCACGTCCCGGAGCCCCACGGCGCCCTCCCGCAGCGGCCGTACGAGATGGCGGGCGGCGGCGACGGCGTCCTGGACGGCGAGGTTGATGCCGATGCCGAAGACCGGCGACATGGCGTGGGCGGCGTCACCGATGCACAGCAACCCGGGTCGGTGCCAGCGCCGCAGCCGCTCCAGCCGGACGTCGAGCAGTTTGACCTCGTCCCAGGACGTGAGGGCGTGGGCCCGGTCCGCGAGCCAGGGGGCCGCCTGCGCGAACCGGGCGTTGAACCGCTCCAGGCCCTCGGCGCGCCGCGCGACATCGGTCCCCTTGGGAATCAGCGCCGCGCACTGCCAGTAGTCGCCGCGGTCGATGAGCGCGGTGAAGAACCGGTCTCCCACGCCCCCCACCAGCCCGCTGGGATCGTCCTCGTGGCGCGGCAGGCGGAACCACCAGGCGTCCATGGGGCACGGAAAGCGCTCCAGCCCCAGTTCCGGCAGCGCCCTGGCCAACGAACCGCGGCCGTCGCAGGCCACCGTCAGATGGGCCCGGATCTCGCCGGCTCCGCCGTCCGCGGTCCGGTACCGCACGCCCACGACGCGTCCGCCCTCCATCAGGAAGGACGTCGCCCCGGTGTTCATGCGCAGCCGGAAGGAGGGCTCGCGGCGTGCCTCGTCGGCGAGGAGGGCGAGCAGGTCCCACTGCGGCACCATCGCGATGTAGTTGTACGGGCCCGGCAGCGCCCCGATGTTCCCGACCGTGACGAGCGAGCCGTCCGGGCCGAGGGGCAGCTGGACGGAGGTCACCCGGCGCTGCGGCAGCCGGGCGAACCGTTCCGCGAGACCGATGTCGTCCAGCAGCGACAGGGTGGAGGGGTGCACGGTGTCGCCGCGGAAGTCGCGCAGGAAGTCCCCGTGCTTCTCCAGTACGGTCACCTCCACCCCCGCCCGCGCCAGCAGCAGGGCCAGCACCATCCCGGCCGGTCCGCCTCCCACCACGCAGCACGTCGTGCGTTCCACGGCCATCACTCCCTCCGCGGGACCGGGCGGGCCCCACAGGACATATACCGCAATCGGGGCTACTGGGCCCGTAAGGCGGTGGGGCCGGGCGGCCCGGTGCCGTGCCCGACCGCACCCAGGAGGCAGCAGGCCGCCCCGGTACGGAACCGAGGCGTGCCGGGGTGGGGCGTGGGTAGGCGCCGGGCATCCCGGGCTCTCGGAGCCACCCGCGTCAGCGCGGGGCGCGTCGCCGAGGGTGCGGGGAACGGACGTGGCCGTCGAGATGAGGAGGACCCATGTCCGCACACATCCCGGACCCGGAGCCGTCGGACCCGGCGTCGTCGGATCCGGCCGTGGGGCCCGCGTCCCCCCTGCCCACCGCTGGTGGGGTGCCGCCGGGAGAGACCCCGCCGGGGGAGTCCAGCACCGGCTCGGGGGCGGGTCCGTACCGGCCGCTCACCCGCGGCTGGGGCATGGGGCCGCTCGTGGTGATCTGCCTGCTGGCGTTCGCCTGCGCCCTGTTCTTCCTGGCCTACGCGGTCTTCCTGGACCTCTGAGCAGCGTCGTCCGCCGCGTCCGAGCCCGAGACCCCCGGTTCGCCACAGGTCCGGGACGGATGAAGCCCGTGCCGCGTACCCGATCGCGGCGGACCCCGGCATATGTTTCATGAGCACCCGGAGCCCGTGAGCCCCGGAGCATCCCCGCCATGCCCGCCATCCCGGACTCCCCCCGCTGCCGCCTCGGAACGAAAGGGCAACGCATGTCTGAGCCCGGTCTTCGGACACAGCAACCCGCCCCCGCGCCGGCCCGATCGGCGAAGCCGTTCCCGGGACACTTCCCGGGCCACGACGCGGTCGCGCGCGCCCTGGGCCTGCTGATGGCGTCGACGCCGTGCACGGCCCGGCACGCGCGCCTGATCCTCGCGACGGCCGCCGACCTCGCCCAGGTCACCGTTGCCGAGCTGGCCTGCGCGATGGCGACGGCGCCCGGCGAGGGCCCCGCGTCCGCACCGGGACGCGTCGTGCGCGCCCTCCACCGCGCGGTGGCGGCGGCCCGCACCCCGGCCGCGCCGACGCCGGGCGCTACACCGCCGCCCAGCCGGACCCGGACCGAGGAGGTCCTCTCCCGGCTGCGGGGCTGCCAGGCCCGCCTCACGCACACCCCGCACGACCCCGGCGCCCTACGCGCCATGGACGACGCCGCCCACACCCTCTGCGTCCTCATGGGCCGCCCCAGCGCCCACGAAGCGGTACTGGCGGCGGAGCGCCACCTGGCCGAGGCGACCTGAAACGCGCCACCGCCCCACGAGCCCCCACCCGGCGGCGCTCAGAACGTCAGTCGGAACAGCGCGCCCCCGACCGGTGGCCCTCAGAACGTCAGTCGGAACAGCGCGCCTCCGCCCGGAGCGGCCTCCGCCGTCAGCTCGGCGGCGTGGGCCCGGGCGATCTGCCGGGCCATGGCCAGGCCCAGCCCCGACCCCGGCAGGGCGCGGGCCGCCCCGGCCCGGTAAAACCGGTCGAATACGTACGGCAGGTCCTGCTCCGAAATCCCCGGCCCGTGGTCGCGGACGGTCAGCTCCGCGCCCCCACCGGCGCCGGCCGCCACCAGCTCCACCTCCACGGGCAGCCCGCCCCGGCTGAACTTCGCCGCGTTGTCGAGCAGGTTCCCCAGCAACCGGCTCAACCGTGCCGGCACCCCCGGCACCACGACCGGCTCGGCGGGCACCCGTACCCGGAACGGGACGTCCGGCCAGTGCGTCCGCGCGGCCTCGGCGCAGTACTCCACCAACGCGCCGAGCCGGACCTGCTCCACCAGCGGCTGCGGCTCCTCGTCGCGCGCCAGCTCGATCAGGTCGTTGACCAGCCCCGTCACCTCCCGGAGCTGGCGGCCCAGCGCGGCCGACGCCCGCTCCCGCTGGTCCCCGGTGAGCCGATCGCCGCGCGCCAACAGCTCGGCGTTGGTGCGCAGCGCCGTCAGCGGGGTGCGCAACTCGTGCGAGGCGTCCGCGACCAGCCGACGCTGGGCGGTGACCGACGCCTCCAGCTCGCCCAGCATGGTGTTGAAGCTCCCGGCCAGCCGGGTGATCTCGTCCTCCCGCCCCGGTGGCGGCAGCTCGATCCGGTGCCGCGGGTCCCGGGTGGCGGCGATCCGCTCGGCCGTCGCGGTCAGCCGGGTCACCGGCGCCAGCCCGGTCCGCGACACCCAATGGCCGAGGACGGCGGCCAGCAGCACCCCGGCCGCCGCCGTCGCCACGAGCCACCGGGCGGCGTCCTCGATGCCGTCCTCGACCGTGTCCGCCCGCAGCGCCACCTGGAGCGCCCGCCCCTTGGCGTAGTCGGTGGTGAGCATCCGGGCGGCATACCCGGACAACGTGATGTTCGTGTAGTACGGGGCCCGCCGACCGGCGGCGACCTCCCGCGCGGCCGGGCTCACGGGCAGCAACCCCGGCGCGGCCGGGTCGGCGGCGGGATCCGCGGCCACCACCTCCGCGCACGCCGGAGCCGCCAGGTAGCGGCACTCCCCGGCCAGGGTGCCCGGCGCCGCCCCCGGGTCGCGCTGGGCGGCGAGCCGCGCCGACTGGGTCAGGCTGAGGTCGAGCTGCTGGTACAGCGCGGAGCGCACCACGACGAACGCCGCCGCGCACACCCCGACGGCCACGAAGGCAACGGCGGCGGTGACGGCCAGCGCGAGCCGGGTCCGCAAGGGACGCCGCCTGCGCCAGGCACCGCCGAGCCGCCGACGCCCGCCGCTCACGCCGCGTCCAACCGGTAGCCGACCCCGTGCACGGTGTGGACCAACCGCGGCTCCCCACCGGCCTCCAACTTCCGGCGCAGGTACCCGACGTAGACGGCCAGCGAGTTGGAGTCCGGCCCGAAGTCCCGCCCCCACACCAGCTCCAGGATCGACTCGCGCGGGAGCACCTGACCCGGGTGACGCAACAGGAGTTCCAGCAGGGCCGCCTCGGTACGACTGAACTCCAGCGGCCGCCCACCCCGCCGCCCGGTCCGGGTCGCCGGATCCAGGACGAGGTCGGCGAACCCGAGCGGGGCGCCCCCCGCCGGCCCGGGCGAGGCCCGGCGCAGCAGCGCCCGTACCCGGGCGACCAGCTCGTCCAGCGCGAACGGCTTGACGAGGTAGTCGTCCGCCCCGGCCTCCAGCCCGTCGACGCGCTCGCTGACGGAGTCGAGCGCGGTCAGCACGAGGACCGGCGTACGGTCACCCAGCGCCCGCAGCCGCCGGCACACGGCCAGCCCGTCGAGCACCGGCATCATCACGTCGAGGACGACCGCGTCGGGCTCCCAGGTCGCCACCCGGGAGAGGGCCGCGAGGCCGTCCGCCGCGCCCCGGACCTCGTACCCCTCGACGGAAAGACCGTCCTCGACGGCCGCCCGCACCTCGGGCTCGTCATCGACGACGAGGATCCGCGGCCCGGGGGCGCCGCCCGCGCCGCCGGCGACTCCCGTACTGCCGGCGATTCCCGTACTGCCGGGCTCGTCCGTGTTGTCCGAACTGTTCATGGGGGACAGCCTGCCAAAGCCGTCTGAGAGAACCTCTTAGAACGTTCTTAGGGCGCACCGGGAGTGTGCGGCCATGACCACACCACAGACACCCGCGGCACTCTCCGTCGTGATCGGTGCGGGCGGCACCGGCGGCCACATCTATCCCGGCCTCGCCCTCGCCGAGGCACTGCGCGCCGCCGTGCCGGGCGCCGTGGTCTCGTTCATCGGGACCGAGCGGGGCCTGGAGACCGAGCTGATCCCCGGCGCCGGATACCGCCTGCACACCGTCGACATGATCCCCTTCGACCCCGCCCTGGGGGCCAAGCGCTACCTGTTGCCCGCCGCCCTGCTGCGCTCCGCGCACCAGGCCCGCGCCGTGATCCGCGCCCAGGGCGCCCAGGTCGCCGTGGGCATGGGCGGCTACCCCAGCGCGCCCGCCGTCCTCGGGGCCCGCCTGGCCGGGCTGCCGGCCGTGATCCACGAGTCCAACGCCGTCCCCGGCCGCGCCAACCAGTTCGCGGCCCGCCTCACCCCGCACATCGCCGTGGCCTTCGACCGCAGCCGCGGCCACCTCTCGGGCGGCGCCCGGGCACTCACCACCGGAATGCCGATCTCCGCCGCCCTCTCCGGCCTCGCCGAACTGCCCGGAGCGGACCGGACGGCCCTGCGCGCCGACGCCCGGCGGGCGCTCGGCATCCCCCGAGGGCGACGGCTCGTCGTCTTCAACGGCGGCAGCCTCGGCGCCGTCCGCCTCACCCGCGCCGCGACCGCGCTCGCCGGGTTGTGGCAGTACCGCGACGACGTACAACTCCTGGTCAAGACGGGCCCGGCCACGCTCCCCGACACGATCGCCGACCTCGCCGCCTCCGGCGGGCAGCGCATCGCCCGCGCGGTGCCGTACCTGGACCGGATGGACCTCGTCTACGCGGCCGCCGACCTCGTGGTGTGCCGCGCCGGCTCGGCGACCGTCGCCGAGCTGGCGGCCACCGGCGTCCCCGCCGTCCTGGTGCCCTACCCGCACGCCCCCGGCGACCACCAGACCCACAACGCGCGGGTCCTGACCGACGCCGGCGCCGGACTGCTGCTGTCCGACGCCGAAACCACCGCCGAACGCCTCGCCGGCCTGATCGGCGCGCTGCTGGCCGACCCGGCCCGGCTGAGGGCGATGGCCGGCGCCGCCGACCCCGGCCCGCACGCGCGGGCCGCCGAACTGCTGGCCGCGGAAGTCCTCCGCGTCGCCGGCTTCGTCCCCACACCCCACCTGGAGCGCATATGAACCAGAACAGCTGGACCGGCCGCACCGTCCTCGTCACCGGAGCCGAAGGCTTCATCGGATCGACACTGGTGGACCTGCTGGTGGCCCGGGGCGCACGCGTACGGGCCTTCGTGCACTACAAGCCGTACGCCGAGAAGGGCCACCTGGCCCGCTACCTCGCCGACCCGGACGGCCCCGTCGAAATGTGGGCCGGTGACGTCCGGGACGCGGGCCGGGTCAGCGACGCCGTCGAAGGCTGCGACACCGTCCTCCACCTGGCGGCGCTGATCGGCATCCCGTACAGCTACGCCTCACCGGGCGCGTACGTGCAGACCAACGTCACCGGCACCCAGAACGTCGCGGAGGCCTGCCGCCGGCACGGCGTACGCCGCCTCGTGCACACCTCGACCAGCGAGGTCTACGGGACGGCGCTGACCGTCCCGATCTCCGAGAGCCACCCCCTGCAACCGCAGTCCCCGTACTCCGCGTCGAAGATCGGCTCGGACATGATGGCACTCTCCTTCCACCACGCCTTCGAACTTCCGGTGACGGTGGTGCGCCCCTTCAACACGTACGGGCCGCGGCAGTCGGCCCGCGCGGTCATCCCCACGATCCTCGCCCAACTCCACGCCGGCTCCCGCGAAATCCGCCTCGGCTCGCTCACCCCGACCCGGGACTTCACGTACGTCACGGACACGGCCGAGGGCTTCCTGGCGGTGGCCGAGTGCGACCGGGCCCTGGGCGAGGTCGTCAACCTCGGCACCGGCGAGGAGATCTCCGTCGGCGACCTGGCCGAGGCCCTGATCAAGGCCTCCGGCCGGGACGCCGAGGTGGTCGTCGACCCGGCCCGACTGCGCCCCTCGGGCAGCGAGGTCCAGCGCCTCCTGTCGGACAACCGCCGCGCCCGGGACTGGGCGGGCTGGCAGCCCCTGGTCGGCCTGGAGGAGGGCCTGCTGCGCACCTCGGACTGGATCGCGGCGAACCCCGGTCTCTTCGCCCCGAACCGCTACGCGGTGTGACTCCGCGGCGGGGCCGACGCCGACCCCCGTGCTTGACGACTTGTCAGATCGCCGGTCAAGCTGCGGGGCCTCGGGTGCTGACAAGCTCGGGGCACGGCCGACGGCCGCGTCCGCCCGGCTCCTGCTCGGAGCGGGGTACGTCTCATGACGGGCGCCGTCGGCCGCTCGCCGCCCGCGCCGCGTGACCAGGTGGCAACCGCGCCGGGCGGGCCGCCGGGCTCAGAGGGGCTTGAGGCGGGTGCGCAGGAGGCAGAACTCGTTGCCTTCCGGGTCGGTCAGGACGTGCCAGCTCTCGGTGCCGCTCTGGCCGACGTCGGCGGGCCGGGCCCCGAGGGCCAGGAGTCGTTCCAGCTCGGCGTTCTGGTCCCGGTCGGTGGGGTTGACGTCGATGTGCAGGGGGAGTTTCCCGGACCGGGGGTTGCTGCTGGGGCTGAGGACGAGCGTGGGCTGCGGACCACCGAAACCGGTGCCGGGCGGCCCGATCTCGATGCTTCCGTCGTCCTCCCGGCCCAGTTCGACGTAGCCGAGGACCTCGCCCCAGAACGCGGCGAGCCGCTCCGGGTCGGCGGCGTCGATGACCAGCTCACTGATGCGGGATGCCATGACGGCCAGTGTAGGTGGTCGGGGTCCGCACGTGCCGTTGGCCGACGGCGACATCGCGGCGCGTGCGGCACCCATGGTTCGACCCGTGCGGCGCGGCACGGCGCGGCACGGCGCGGGACGATACGGCGGGGTGCACGGCGGCCGCGGGCGGCTGAAGCGTCGCGTGCGGTCAGGAGTTCCCGAGGGCGTCTCCGTCCCTCCGGCGTCAGGACGGAGGAACTGAGCCCCGGGCGGGCCCGGTTATGGGTGGGCCCGCCCGGCGGTCGGACGTCCGGTCAGTCGTCCAGGGCGTCCAACACCCGACCCAGGTCCACGAACTTGAAGCCCGTGGCGGTGCGCGGCCCGTCCTCGGGGCCGTCGTGGCCGTCCTGCACCACGAGGAGACCGCGGGGGAACACGCGGCCGAGGGGCTGGTTCAAGGCCGCGGCCCCGTCGCACTCCTCCGAGCCGTCGAGGGTGCGGGAGCGTGCGGTGATCCGTACGCCGCCCTCGTAGGCGTGCTCGTCCTCGCGCTCACGGTCGTAGAAGGCGAAGGTGTCGTCGCCCTGGCTCGACGCCATGAGGTAGCCGTCACCGTCGCCCTCGTCGACGATGGTCAGCCCCTCCACGTCCGCGGACAGGCGACGGCCGCCGAAGCCCGGGTCGGCGCCCGCCGTGCACTCCTCGGTCGCCTCGTCGTAGACGGCGGGAACGCCGTACTCGCGGACGCGGTCCACCAGCACCGGCGCCGACGTCAGATCGGCGGGCATCCGCCAGATGCCGACGTCCTCCTGGCCGGCGTAGAGCGTGCCGTTGGCCGGGTCGACGACCATGCCCTCGACCTGCGGCCGTTCGCCCGGCTCACCGCAGGGGGTCCAGGACGATCCGTTCGGCAGCCGGAAGGAGGAGGGCAGGTCCAGGGTCCGCACCAGGTGGTATCCGACCGTCCCGCCGGCGGAGGCCGTCAGTTCGAGGAGGGCGACGCGGGTCTCGTGGCGGCGGCTGACCAGGGCGTAGACGCGGCCGGTGGCGCGGTCCGTCCAGGTCGCCAGGCCGTACGCGGTGCGCTGGTCGTTGATCTCCTCCTGCGAGCCGGAGAAGACCGCGGGGACGCCCGGAGCGGTGACGTCGGTCAGCGGGCCACCGGGCCGGTCGCGGTCGACGCGGTAGACGCGCAGCCGGTCGTTACCGCGGTCGGTGACGACGGCGAGGTCCGCCCGGCCCGTGGACAGGCGCATCCTGTGGACCAGGTCGACGTTGTTGAACCGCCCCGGCGCGTCGTCGGTGCCCGGCCCGCCGGGCGCGGCCAGCGCCTGCACCTGGCGCGCGGCGAGGTCGTAGACGCGGAGCCCGCCCTCCTTGGCCGTGGCGACGACCAGGCTGCGACCGGGATCGGCGTCGTTGCGCCAGATGGCCGGGTCGTCGGCGTTGGCGTTGCCGCCCTCCTCGTCGTCGAACAGCGTGGCGGTCTCGGCCACCGGGGTGACGGCGGGCAGCGAGCCGCTTCCGCGCCCCTGCGCCGCGGCCGGGGCGGCCACGGTGAGACCGGCGAGCACGGCCAACGCC
Source organism: Streptomyces sp. NPDC048383 (assembly GCF_040651775.1). Taxonomy (NCBI): domain Bacteria; kingdom Bacillati; phylum Actinomycetota; class Actinomycetes; order Kitasatosporales; family Streptomycetaceae; genus Streptomyces; species Streptomyces sp. NPDC048383. The sequence continues at coordinate 117,032 of NZ_JBEZKS010000002.1, read as the reverse complement.
GCGGTCAGCGCGAGGGCGGTCGCGACGGGGCGGGCGGGACGGGTACGACGAGGGCGATCAAGACGGTGAAGTTCCACCAGGCGTCTCCAGCGGTCGGTCGACACGTACGGGCAATGGCGGCTGAAGACTGGAGCCCGCGCGTTACGGGCTCGTCGTCACCGGGCGACGAACAGCCAAGTACGACATGAACACGACGTGCCGGGGTGCCGTGTCCCTTGCCGACGCTGCGGACCACCCCCGGTGCGAGGCCGCGCGGTGGGTCATGCCGCCGGCCGAAGGGCTGCCCGGTGGCTCCGTACCCACGACGCCCTCGCCCGCGCCCTGGGCGGCCGGCCCGACTGAGCGTACGCACGAACCACGGGGGCTCCGCGCCCCCGTGGTGTCCGTCCGTCCGGTTCTCAGTACGTGTGTCCGACGTGGGCGAGGGCCTGCTTCAGCAGCACCCCGTGGCCGCCGGGCATCTCGTTCTGCACGGCCGGGGAGGCCGCCTCCTGGGGGCTGAACCAGACCAGGTCGAGCGCGTCCTGGCGGGGGCGGCAGTCACCAGTCACCGGGACGATGTAGGCGAGGGACACGGCGTGCTGGCGCGGGTCGTGGTACGAGGTGATGCCCGCGGTGGGGAAGTACTCGGCAACGGTGAAGGGTTGGAGGGAAGAGGGGATCCGGGGGAGGGCGACCGGTCCGAGGTCCTTCTCCAAGTGCCGCAACAGCGCGTCCCGTACCCGCTCGTGGTGCAGGACGCGGCCGGAGACCAGGGTCCGGCTTACCGTTCCTGCCTGACCCATGCGCAGCAGCAGCCCGATGCTGGTGACTTCGCCGCTGTCGTCCACACGTACGGGCACGGCCTCCACGTACAGGATCGGCATCCGGGTCCGGGCTGTTTCCAGTTCGTCGGAGGTCAGCCAGCCGGGCGTGGTTTCGGTCGTGTCAGACATTGCTTGAGCATACGTTCCTGGTGGGGCGCCCGCAGTATTCGGGGCCGGTTCGCACAGGGCAGTTCGAGCAGCGTTCGGGCGGCGCCGAATTCGGCCTGACGGAGCGGCAGCCGCACGGCGCTCGCTCGCCGCCCTTGCCTCGCCCGGCCCGGGCGCCGACGTGGACCACGACGTGCCGGTAGCCCGCACGGGCCGTGACGGATACGGCCGCACGAGCCGAGCCCGGCCGTACGTGATGACGCGGCCGCCCCTTGACTACCGGGTCTCCGTCGACACCGGGTCGAGGAAGAAGAGGCACTGCTTCGCGTGGAACTCGCCCACCACGGCGACGAAGCGGAACGTATCGCCGGCACGGATGGCGGTGGGGACGTTCCCGCCGGTCAGCTTCAGTTCGAGGACGTTGACGTCCTCGAACTTGAAATCCGGGCCGGTCACCGTCTTCGGTCCCTGGTCGCCGGGGCCCAGGAGGACGTCGTAGCGCGTGTCGTGGTCACCGTGGGGAGCCATGTGCACGATCGAGCCGTCGAAGGCGACCGTCCTGCCCCTGTACTTGGTCGCGAAGTCCGGGTTCGCGCTGTCGCAGGAGTCCGCCGTCTTCAGCAGCGCCGCGAACTCCGGGTTGTTCTGCGGCGTGATCACCTCGGGGGCAGCCGACCCGGCCGGGGTCGGAGTCGACGTGCCGGACGGTCCCGCGCTCGCGGTGGCCACGGCCGGCTGCTTCGACTCGTCCTTCTTCCCGCCTCCCCCCTCAAACGCCGCGCCCACGCCGATGACGACGGCCAGCAGCACGAAGCCGCCGATCGCGGCGCCGATCAGGAGCCGCGGCAGGGGCTTCTTCGGTCGGCGGAACTCGAGGGTGGAGCGGAGCATGCCGGGGGTCTGGTCGACGAGTTCCCAGCCGTCCTTCCGCAGTTTCGAGATCACCGAGCCGTCGGTGCCGCGAACCGTCTGCACGGTCTTGTACTCGTACCTGATCTCGTCGGCCATGCGGCTCCGCGCCCCCTGAATGAACTGCTCGTACCAACTGCCACGCGAGCATAAGGGACTTCGGGAGGAAGACGGCATCGTCGGATCGCATTCCACCCCGAGCTCGCGTTGCGATCGAGGAGCACCCGGACGCCATTTCACCCCCCGGATGCCTCCGGGCGGGGTCATGCCGGTCGGGGGTCATGCCGGGCGGGCCGGAGCGGGTGCGGCGAGTTCGGTGTCGGCCCGGGCGGTGACGTGGGTCAATGCGCGGGCGGCGACTTCGCGTTCGGACGTCGGGAGGTCGCCGTACAGCCGCTCGGTCAGCACGGCCACCGCGTCGGTGAACGCTCGCTGGAGCTCGGCGCCCCGATCGGTGAGGGACGGTCGGGCGCCGGCGAGCAGCCCCGCATCGGTGAGTTCGTCGAGCAGGGTGTGAGCCCGCGCCGGGTCGATCTTGAGCGTGGCGGCCACGCGGTCGACGGCGCCGGCGCGGTCGAGTCCGTCGGCGATCGCCTTGAGGGCGACGGACCGGTGGAAGGTCAGGCCGTGGGAGGCGAGGAGCCGGTCCCGCACGGCGGCGATCGCGTGGTAGGCGATGCCGATGGTCCGGCCGTCGAGGAGAGGAACGGGGGAGGTGGAGGGGGAAGGGGAAGGGGTCGTGGTCATGGGGCGAATCTCCCTGTGGGCTTGGCTTGTTGGAACGCCGGTGTCCCCAAGCGGAGGAATCTCCGGTTGGCTGGTCGCCACTCTAGGTGGAGAGTTCTCCGATTCTCAAGGGGGAACCGGAGAACTCTCCGCTCCGTCCGTTAGGCTGCTCCGCATGACCGCCCCCACCGAGCGCGCCGATGCCGCCCGCAACCGCCTGCGCATCCTCGACGCCGCCCGGCGGCTGCTCGCCGCGGACGGCTTCGCCGGTCTGTCCCTGGACGAGGTGGCCAAGGAGGCCGGGGTCGGGGTCGGGACGGTCTACCGGCGGTTCCACAACCGCGCCGGGCTCGTCTACGCGCTGATCGAGGACAACGAGACCGCCTTCCAGGAGGCGTTCGCGCTGCGCTGCGCGGACGGGTCCGCCCCGTCGGCCCCCGATCGCCTGCGCGCCTTCCTGCACGGCATGGTGGAACTCGTGGACGACAACCGGGAGTTGTTGCTCCTGGCCGAGGCGAGCGCGCCGGCGGGACGCTATCGCAGTGCCCCGTTCCGTCGGCACCACGAGCAGGTCGTGGGCATGGTCACGGAACTCGCCCCCGGCGTGGACGCCGCCTACCTGGCCGACCTGCTGCTCATGGCGTACACGCCGGGCCTCTTCAACCACCAGCGCACCGAGCGCGGTTGGGACGCGGACCGCGTCAAGCGCGGACTCGACGTGGTCGTCGCGGGCATCGGGGCCGTCGGAGCGGGCGATCCCGACCAGCCGCGGTAGCGGCCGGCCGGCCCGGCGGAGGTCTCCCGGACCAGCGCTCCGCAGCGCCCGCGGGAACGGAGCGGGCCCGGGAGGGCGAGTGATCCACCTTCCCGGGCCGCGAGCCGCGACGGGTCAGCAGGCGAGGGTGCCCCCGCGGAGGGCGTGGCCGCTCGTGTTGCTGTCGTCGGACCAGTGGACGGGCTTGGTACCGGCGACGCATTCGGATGCCGGGGCGATCGCGAAGCCCTCGTTGTTCAGGTTCGACAGGCCGGTGGGCCGGTCGTGGACGGCCGTCGTGGCGAAGGCGCCCGAGGCGTCGACCCGCAGGGTGCGGTGCCGGCCGTCGCAGGTGTCGTCACAGACGGCCCACAGCCGGGAGGCCTGCGGTTCCCACTGCAGTTCCATCACCGCGGACAAGCCGCTGGGCAAGGCCGCCACCCGGGTGTAGCCGCCCGAGTCGGCGAGGACGTAGCCGTAGATCATGCCGGTGCCCTCGACGCCGACGAAGAACACGCCTCCGGAGTGGGCTCCGTAGCGGGCGGGATCGTACGCGGCGCCCGTCGAGGCGTCCTTGAAGCCGGCGCCGGTCAGGTAGCCGTCCGGGACCCAGGTGACCGCTTCGAGGCCGAGGTTGGAGCCGACCGAGGGCAGGTCGGAGGTCAGGTTCCACTCCCGGCCGGCGGTCAGGGTGGCCGCCGAGCCGCTCACGTCGTAGCGCAGGACGGACAGCCGGCTGGTGCCGGAGGCGTCGCCGTTGCGCTCGGAGGCGACGTACACCCCACCCGCGGCGCCCGAGCCGGTGACGGTGACGCCCTCACCGTCCGGCGCGCCCGAGCCGCCGGGGAAGCGCAGGGTCTTGCCGGCGGACCAGCCGCCGGTGGTGTCGGGGGCCCAGCCGCCCGAGCCGTTCGGCACCAGGCGCCACAGCTTCCCGGAATTCTGGGCGCCCCACATCACGGCGCCGTCCTGCTGGAGTCCGCTCAGGTCCTGGCCGAACACGTTGGAGGCGTCGGCGTTCGCCACCGAGGCACCGCCGGGCCAGGCCGTCGGGGTGGTGCCGCCGCCGGTGCCGCAGGAGTTGGCCGCGCCCAGGGTCGGGGCGGCGGCCTTGAACGCTCCGGTGCCGTCGGGGCAGCGCGACCACGACGGATCCGAGTGCTTGCTCCAGGTGAAGCTGTCGACGAGGGTGCTGCCGTCCGGCAGGTACAGGCGCGCCTTGTCGGAGGAGCCGAGACCGAAGGCCGAGTGGACGTCGAAGGAACGGAAGGCCCCGGCAGCCAGGGTCGTGCCCGAGGCGATCTTGTACTTCGAACTGTTGCTGTCGTCCTTGAGGATCCAGCCCGAGACGTCGACGGCGGCGGCGCCCTTGTTGTACAGCTCGATCGAGTCGTCGACGTCGCCGGTCGTCACCACCTCGTTGACGCGGATGTCATCGGCGGGCGCGGCTTGGGCGGGGGCGCCCGTCAGGGTGACGGCCAACGCCGGGGCGGCGACGGCGAGCCGGAGGGCAAGGGTGCGGCGCCGACGGGGTGCGCGCGATGCGGTCACGGTGTACTTCCCGAGGATCGAAGAGCTCGTTCGTGAGCTCAGGACCGCCCGAGGTTCGCGGCCCGGACCGAACAACCGCCCCCCGCGACATGGGCGGATCATGAACGCCGACGGAACGCGTCGTACGGCGGCATGACCCCCGCTCTTCTTCGGGACGGACGCGGCGGACGCCGGCCGGCGCCGTGCGCCCTGACGTGCGCCCGCGCGCCTCCGCACGCCCCCACGGGAGGGATGGCCGCCGTACGCAACCGCCCTGACGATGAACTGCCGTCGCGTTCCGGCCGGCCGGAACGCGACGGTTCGCCTTCGGACGGTTCGCCGTCCGGCGGTTCGCGCGGCACGCCGCGATCCGGCCCGCCGGGCATCGCGGCGCACCACTCCTTCCGGCACCACGACCACGACGGGGGAACGATGGGACGACGCTGGCTGATCACGGGATGCTCCTCAGGACTCGGGCACGCGCTGGCCACGGCCGCCGCCCGGGCCGGGGACGAACTCGCGGTCACCGCCCGCAAGACCGCCGACCTGGAGGAACTGGCCGCCGCCTGGCCCGGCCGCGTCATCCCGGTCCCGCTGGAACTACGGGACGCCGCCTCCTGCGAGGACGCCGTCCGTACGGCGCTGGACCGTCTCGGTGGCATCGACATCCTCGTCAACAACGCCGGCGTCGGACTGTTCGGCGCGGTGGAGGAGGTGTCGGACGCCGAACTGCACGATCAACTGGAGACCCTCGTCGTCGGCCCCTGGCGGCTCACCCGCCTCGTCCTGCCCCTCATGCGGGCGCAAGGACACGGCCACATCGTCAACGTCTCCTCCGTGGTCGGCCGCATGGCCTTCCCCGGCCTGGCCGCCTACGTCGCCGGGAAGCACGCCCTCGAAGGCATGAGCCTGGCCCTCGCCGTCGAGGCCGCCCCGCACGACATCCGCGTCACCGTACTGGAACCGGGCATGTTCGCCACGCGCTACGGAACCTCCATGGCCGAAGCCCGCCACCGGGTCCCCGCCTACGACGCCACCAACCGCGAGATGCTCGAAGGAGCGCGCGGCCTCGCCGACAACCCGGAGACCGGCCGTCCCGAGGACTTCGCGGCGCGGGTACTCGCCATCGTCGCCGCCGACACCCCCACACCCCTGCGCATCCCGATCGGCGACGACGCGTTCGGCTACCTCGACCTGGCGGAGCAGGCCGCCCGCGAGGAGTTCGCCGCGGCCCGCACCCTCGTACAGGGGCCGCCGCCGCCGTGACGACCGTCGCGACGCGCCGGGGCGGTCAGCCCGCGGTCCCGCCCGGGCCCCCGCCCGGCCCCGGGAGCCCCTTCCCGCCCGTCCCGCGGCGCCGCTCGGCCGCCCGCGCCGCCCAGGCGGCCGAGTCGACCTCCGGGCGGGCGCCGCCCTCGCGCTCCGACGCGTCCAGCTGGACCGCCCACACCCACATGACGAAGGCCGCCGGCAAGAAGGAGCCCGCCAACCCCAGGGGCGAATCGATGTCCTCGGACAGGGACTCCAGACCGGCCACCGGCCTCACCTCCTCACCCGATCGGCCCCCGGGCGTTTCCCCCAGGACGGCCTCCCTCCAGCCTGCGTCCCCCACGGCGGCCCTACCGCTCCGCACGGCCGATCGGGTGGGCCCGGGGAGGAACACCGCCTCCACCGCCCCGGCGTCCGTACGACGGGCTGCCCGTGCTCTGGGAGGATGAGCCCCATGGGTGTCCGGAGCAAGAACCATGTGAAGGTCAGCGGCCGCGCGGGGGGCCCCGTCGTGGTGCTCGCGCACGGCTTCGGCTGCGACCAGAACATGTGGCACGCGGTACTCCCGGACCTGGAGCGCGACCACACGGTCGTCCTGTTCGACCACGTGGGGGCCGGCCGGTCCGACCCGTCGGCGTGGAGCCGGGAGCGGTACTCGGCGATGGACGGGTACGTCGAGGACGTACTGGAGATCTGCCGGGAGGCGGCGGCAACCACCCCCGTGGTCTTCGTCGGCCATTCGGTGAGCGCCATGATGGGCGTCCTCGCCGCCGCCCGCGAACCCGAACTGTTCGCGGGGCTGGTCCTGTTGGCCCCCTCGCCGTGCTTCATCGACGACCCGGCCACCGGTTACCGGGGCGGGTTCAGCGCCCCGGACATCGAGGAACTCCTGGAGTCGCTCGACGCCAACTACCTCGGCTGGTCGGGGGCGATGGCCCCCGTCATCATGAGCAACCCGGAGCGCCCCGAGCTGGCGGAGGAGCTGACGAACAGCTTCTGCCGCACCGACCCCGAGGTCGCCCGCGTCTTCGCCCGGGTGACCTTCCTCTCCGACAACCGGGCCGACCTCGCGCGGGTGACCGTACCCACGCTCGTCGCGCAGTGCTCCCACGACGCGATCGCCCCGCCGGAGGTCGGCCAGTACGTCCGGGACCGGATTCCCGGCAGCCGGCTGGTCACGCTGACCGCGACGGGACACTGCCCCCAACTCAGCGCTCCCGCCGAGACCACGGCCGTGATCAGCGCCTTCGTGGACTCCCTCCGCTGATGCGCGGAGCCGCCTGATGCGCGCGGAGGGCGATGCGGGGGCGGACCCCGGGCCCGGGCCCGACGCGTCCGGGAACCCCGAGCCGCAACCGTTCTCCGCCTTCCTGGAGGACAGCGTCGAGGACCTGTACGAGAACGCCCCCTGCGGCTACCTCTCCACCCTGCTCGACGGACGGATCGTCAAGGTCAACGGGCGGCTCCTGAGCTGGCTGGGCCACGCCCGCGAGGAACTGGTGGGCCGCCGGACGTTCTCCGACCTGCTGACGGTGGGCGGCCGGATCTACCACGAGACGCACTTCGCCCCGCTGCTCGCCATGCAGGGCGAGCTCAGCGGGATCGCCCTCGAACTCAAGAAGGCCGACGGCGGCCGGCTGCCCGTCCTGGTCACCTCGACCGTCAAAACGGGCAGCGACGGACGGCCGCTGCTGATCCGCACCACCGTCTTCGACGCCCGCGAGCGCCGCGCCTACGAGAGCGAACTGCTGCGGGCGCGCCAAGAGGCCGACCGGGAACGCGAGCGCCTGAAGCGCCTCAACGCCATCCTCCAGCAGACGTTGCTGCCCCCGGCCCTGGCGAACGTGCCCGGTCTCGACGTCTGCGCCCACTACCACGTGGCCTCCGCCGACGAGGTCGGCGGCGACTTCTACGACCTCTTCCCCCTCGCGGCCGACCGCTGGGGCATGTTCCTCGGCGACGTCTGCGGAAAGGGCGCGGGCGCCGCGGCCGTGACCTCGTTGACGCGCTACACCCTGCGCGCCGCAGCCGTCTACGACTCCGATCCTGCGGGGGTGCTCGGCAACCTGAACACGGTCCTCACCCACGAGTACAACCAGCACGACCCGCGCTTCTGCACCGTCGTCTTCGGTCTCCTGACCCCCGACGCCGCCCGGGGCGGATTCCGGATCACCCTCGCCGGCGGCGGACACCCACCGGCCCTGCTGATGCGCGCCGACGGCGGCGCCGACTACGTACCCACCCCCGGAGGGCAGCTCATGGGCGTCCTGCCGGACGCCCAGATCGTCACCACCGAGGTCCACCTGGCGCCCGGCGACACGCTCCTGCTGTACAGCGACGGCCTGACCGAGGCCCACACCGCCCTGGCCGGTGACCGCCACGGGGACCGGCACGACGACCGCTACGGCGACGAGGCCCTCCTGGACTTCGCCGAGAGCCTGGCGCCCACCACCGCCGACGAAGCCGTCGCGGCGATCCGCGGCCTGCTCGACACGTTCGGCGCCGGGGTGGACGACGACACGGCCGTCCTCGCCGTCCACGTACCCCGACCCACCGACGAAGAGCAGCCGTGAACCAGCTGATCATCCGAACCCGCGCCACCCCCGCCGGCCCGGTCGTGGAGCTGACCGGAGCCCTGGACCACCGCAGCGCCCCCGAGGTACGGGCCCTGCTGCCCGGCCTGGCGCTCGACGCGGGGCAGCAGCTCGTCATCGACCTGTCCGGCCTGACGTTCTGCGACTCCAGCGGCATCACCGTGATGATCGCGGCGCGCAACCACGCGGTGGGAGCCGGCGCCGGCATCGCCCTGGCGGCCGTTCCCGACCGGGTCCACCGCGTCTTCCGCATCGTCGGCCTGGACCGGGTCTTCACCACCTACCCGACGGCGCGGGCAGCCGAGGCCGCGTGGCGACCGCCGGGCTGCTGAAACCCGTCGATCAGGTCGCCGGGTACGGGGCGGCCTTGAGGCGGCGCGCCAGGTGGGCCGTGTTCGCGGCGAGGGTGGCCGTGGTGCCGGTCGTGGCCTCCGGGGTCTTGTCGAGGTCCTGGTAGTCGGTGCCCTGCATGGCTTCGCCGACCCAGTAGGTGACGGCGTTCGGGGCGAGGCTGAACCCGACGTCGTTGAGGCCCTGGAACAGGTCGGCGCTGACCTTGTGGGCGCCGTCCTCGTTGCCGACGACGCAGACCGCGGCGACCTTCCCGTAGGTGAGCAGCCGGCCCTCGTCGTCGGTCTCGGAGATCTCCGCGTCCAGGCGCTCCAGGACCCGCTGCGCGATGCTGGAGGCGTGCCCCAGCCAGATCGGCGTCGACAGGATCAGGATGTCGGCGCCCAGGATCGTGTCCCGGATCCCCGGCCAGGCGTCACCGTCGCCCATGTCGGTCTCCACCCCGGGCTTCACGTCGTGATCCGCGATCCGGATCGTCTTGCCCGTCACCCCGTGCTCGGACAGGGCGGCCATGGTCTGCTCGGCCAGCAACTGGGAACTCGACGGGGCCGGGGACGGGGACAGGGTGCAGACGAGCGCGACAGCGCGCAGCGGGGTGGTTCCAGTGGTGTCCATGGGGCGCGGCTACCCGTGCCCCGGGCAAAGATGTCAGCCGGTGGGGGAGTGCCCCATGAAGGTCAGCCGCACCTGGCGCCGCGGATTGTCCCGGTTGGTGTCGACCAGGGTGACCGACTGCCAGGTACCCAATTGGAGGACCCCGCCGATCACGGGAAGCGTCGCGTGGGGCGGGACGATCGCGGGCAGGACGTGGTCCCGTCCGTGCCCGGCCGACCCGTGCCGGTGCCGCCACCGGTCGTCCGCCGGCAGGAGGGTGCCCAGGGCGTCCAGGAGGTCCTCGTCGCTGCCCGCGCCCGTCTCGATGACGGCGAGGCCGGCCGTCGCGTGGGGCGTGAAGACGTTGAGCAGCCCGTCCCGGTCCGGGGCGACCTCCCGGAGGAAGGAGCCGATGACCTCGGTCAGGTCGAGGACGGTCTCCCGGCCCCCGGTGGTCACGTCGACGGTGCGCGAAACGAAGCTGTCGGCCATGGATCCATCCTCGCGGCAGGGGCCCGTACGCGTACGGAGCCGCGGCCCGTGTCGACCTACGGGGTGCGGGCTTCCCACGGGGGAGGGGCGCTCTGGTCCGTCCAGGCGGCCAGCCCGTCCGCGTCGACGCACAGGATGTCGCACGTCGCGGCGTACTCCGCCGCGGGCGAGGTGAAGGAGCTGGTGGTGACGACGATCGCGACGTCCGCCTCGTGGACGGCGAAACAGGTGCCGCCGAAGCGCTGGAGGTCCTGCGAGCCGACCCGGTTGTCCTCGGCGTAGTGCTTGCACTGGATCACGATCCGCTGCCCGTCCGCGGTCGTGGCGATCACGTCGGCGCCCAGGTCACCGGCCCCGCCGACCACCTCCACCGGGGAACAGCCGTCGCGCGCGCACAGCGCGGCCACCGTGTGCTCGAAGCCGTCGGCGTCGACCGCGGCGTGGTCCAGCGCCTCGCCCCCCACGTCCGGGAGGTCGGCGAGCGGGGCGACGTACGGGTCCGGGCCGTTCGGGAACCGCCGGCGCGGGCGGCGGCGGACGGGTGCCACGCTCCACTTCGCCAGGGCCACGCCGATCACCAGGACGGCGACCGTCGCGACCGGGACCAACGGCAGCCCGGTCCCGGCCGAGGCCGTGGTCTTCAGGAAGACGGCCAGCCCGCCGGCGCATATGCCCAACAGGCCCACCGCGAGCACCATGTCCCGGCCCACGGAAGCGGATCCCCGCACGGACGCCCTCGCGTCCTCCTCAGGTGTCGTCATCCGGAAGTCCCCCCATCTCGATCACGCGCACCAGGAGGGCGCACTTCCTCGTGTGACCGGGAAGCCGCCGCTGAAACGCGGAGGAGGAGGAATCAGCGCAGGTCGGGGAAGTCCGCGGGACGGTCCGCCGCGTCCAGCGGCATGACGACCTCGATGCGCTTGCCGCCCTGCGGCGTCGGCCTGATCGTCACGCTCCGCGTCAGGCGGCGGATCAGGGGCCAGCCGAACCCGCCGGCGCCGACGGAACCGGGCGGCCGGGGCAGCGTGACGGGGTGGTCGGCGTTGGCGTCCGTGACCGCGAGCCGGAGCCCGTCGGGCGCGACGGCGGCATGGAAATCGACGATCCCGCCCCCGTGCCGGATCGCGTTCGTCACCAGCTCCGACGTGACGAGCAGCGCGTCGGTCAGGGTGTCGGCCGCCGCCCCGCCGTCATCCACGATCCCGGACGCCTCGATGAGCGACCGCACATGGTCCCGAGCCTGCATGGCGTTGATCGGTACCGGGTACGGCGGTGTGCCGTTGTCGGACAGCACCGTTCACCTCCTCATCGGGCTCGTCACGGGCGGACCGTGTCCGTCTGCCCCGCACCGGCCCCGGCAATCGCAGAGGCAAACACCTTCGCCGCCGCGCTCGATGCGGACACGGCTCAGCCCCGGCGGGGCGGGAGCGTCACGACCGTCGCCTCGGCCACGCTGGGAGAGGTGGCGAACGCCCGACCGGCGCCCGTGACCTCCAGCAGCCGTGCGAGGCGGCTCGGCACTGTCCCCGCCAGTACGACCGGCCGGTTCAGGGCGGGTTGCAGCATGATGCTGAGGGCGGTCGAATCCACGAAGGTCACACCGGATACGTCCAGGACGAACCGCTCGATGCCGACGACCTCGGGATCCATCGCCGTCCGCAGTTCCCCCACCGTGTCCATGTCGAACTCGCCGGCCATCACGACGATCCGTACGTTTCCGTCGGCCCGCGTCTCCACGTAGTTGCGGGCGTCGCCGCTGTGCGTGTCCATGTTCCCCACTTCCGTTTTCCTCGCTTTCAGATGGCCCGGGGCAACTTCACCACGGTGACGAAGAAATCGTCGATCTGCTGGATCGCCTGAATGAACTGGTCGAGGTCCACCGGCTTCGTCACGTAGGCGTTGGCGTGCAGCTTGTAGCTGCGCAGGATGTCCTCCTCGGCCGCCGAGGTGGTGAGCACGACCACCGGGATGTGGCTCAGCTCCGGGTCCGTCTTGATCTGTTCGAGGACCTGCCGACCGTCGTACTTGGGCAGGTTCAGGTCCAGCAGGATCAGGTCCGGGCGGGGCGCCCCGGCGTGCGCGCCGCGGCGGTAGAGGAAGTCCAGCGCCTCCAGCCCGTCGCGTACGACGTGCAGGACATTGCCGATCTTGTTGTCCTCGAACGCCTCGCGGGTCATGAGTTCGTCGCCGGCGTCGTCCTCGACGAGCAGGATCTCCGCGGGCGCCGTCGACTCCCTGGAGGGGGGTGTGGTCATCAGTTGGTTCCTTCGTCGACTGCGGATTCGGGTGCGGAGGACGGTCCGGTCACGACCTCGTCCGCGGCGAGCACGGGCAGGGTGAACAGGATCCGGGTGCCCGGAGCGTGGGCCGTGTCGATCCAGATGCGCCCCCCGGAGTGCTCGACGATCTTCTTGCAGAGCGAGAGACCGATTCCGGTGCCACCGTACGTCTCCCGGGCGTGCAGTCGTTGGAAGATGACGAACACCTTCTCGGCGAACTCGGCCGGAATGCCGATGCCGTTGTCCGTGACGGCGAAGGTGTGGAAACCCGGCTCCGTCGCGTCCCCTTCGAGCAGCGAGACCTCCACGTGCGGGACGAGCCCGGGGGAGTGGAACTTGACGGCGTTGGCGACCAGGTTCTGCCAGAGCATCGTGAGCAGGGTCGGATCGCCCAGCACCTCGGGGAGCCGCTCCGGCCGGGTGACCTCGGCGGAGTGTTCCTCCACGGCGGCGGCCAGGTTGCGCATGGCCCGGTCCAGGGTGGAGTCCAGGGCGACCGTCTCGCGGGCGTCCTGGACCCGACCCACCCGGGAGAAGGCCAGCAGGTCGTTGATGAGCACCTGCATCCGCTTGGCACCGTCGACGGCGAACGCGATGTACTGGGTACCGCGCTCGTCCAACTGCTCCCCGTAGCGCTTCTCCAGCAGCTGGCAGAACGAGGCGACCTTGCGCAGCGGCTCCTGCAGGTCATGGGAGGCGACGTACGCGAACTGCTCCAACTCGGCATTCGAGCGCCGCAGCTCGCCCGCCTGCGCGTCGAGTTCCGCGGCCGTGCGGTTCAACTCCCGTTCGTTGAGCTGCGAAGCCGTCAGCTCCGTGACGGTCCGCCGGCGCATGGCCTCGACGGCCTCGGCGAGCGAACGCAGATCGGCCGGGCCGCGGACCGGAATCTCCTCGTCGAAGGCGCCGTCCGCCACCCGCTGGGAGGCCGACCGCACCAAGGAGAGGGGACGCAGGACGCCCACGTGGAGCAGGAACCCGAGGCAGGCACCCGCCAGCAGGAACAGCACCACCATCGCCAGCAGGACGCGGTCGCGTTCGGTGCGGGCCTCACCGAAGGTGGTGCGGGCGTCCGTCTGGACCCGGTCCAACCGGGCCTGCTGCTCCGCGAGCCGCACCCGGACCGCGTCGAACTTCTCCTTGCCCACCTGGACCGAGGGCGGCTCGCCGCCGCCGCGCACCGCGGCGATGGCCGGGGTCGCGAACTCGTCCTGCCAGACGCGCACGGCGTCCTGTACGGCCACCAGGTCGTCCCGCACCCCGCCGTCGTCGTCCAGGACCCCTGACAGCCTCCTGCTCGCCTCACGCCCACTCTCCAGGCCGCGGTCGTACGGATCCAGCAGGGCCGGATCGCGGGCCAGCAGGTAACCGCGGACCCCGGTCTCCTGGTCCAGCAGGGCCGCCTCCAGCCGGAGCGCGTCCCGCTGGGCCGGGAGGATCCCGTCGACGAGCCGGTTACCGGCCTCGGTGGTGTTCGACAGCAGGGCCGCTCCGACCATGCCCGTACCGACGACCATGAGGGCCAGCACGGCCAGGACGGTCGTGAGCCAGGCCCGCAGGCTCGGACCGCCGTGACCGGACCCGCCGTCACCGGACCCGGCGGGCGCGGCCCCGGCCGGTGCGGCGCCCGCGGCGGGCGGCTCGGTGACAGGGGTCTCGGCGTCCGGGGTCTCGGCGTCCGGGGTCTCGGTTCGTTCTCGGGCGTTCACGAGGGGGTGTTCCATTCGAGGTGGAGTACGGCGACGTCGTCGGCCAGGCCGCCCCAGTCCGCGGCCGCGCTCTGCGCCGCGTGGATGACGGTGTCGACGAAGGTCTCGGCGGGCAGCCCGGTGTACTGGCGGGCGATGGCGAGCAGACCCGTCTCGTCGAGGCGTTCCGAGCCGGGGCCGACGCGCCCCTCGATCAAGCCGTCGGTGAAGAGCACCACGGCGCCGTCCGGCTCCATGGCGACCTCGGTCACGGGCCAGACCGCGCCCCAGCCGGGCATGATGCCGAGGGCGGGCCCCCCGGGCACCTCCAGCAGGTCCACGCCGGTCGCCGACCTGACCAGGAAGCCGGGGTGCCCGGCGCGCTGCACTGAGATGCCGGTCGCGCCCGGGGAGCGGGTGACGGCGATGAGTGTGGCGAAGATCTCGGGACCGGACCGCTCCGCGAGGAGGATCTCCTCCAGCAGCTTGAGCAGTTCCTCACCCCGTGCGCCCGCCATCACGAAGGCGCGCCAGGCCACGCGCAGGCACACCCCGAGGGCCGCCTCGCCCGGCCCGTGCCCCGAGACGTCGCCGACCACGGCGTGGGTGGCCCCGTCGCGGGTCTGGACGACGTCGTAGAAGTCCCCGCCGAGCAGTGCCTGGGCTCGGCCGGGCCGGTACCGGGCGCACACCGTGACGGCGTCGTCCAGGAGCAGCGGCGTCGGCAGCAGGCCACGCTCCAGACGGGCGTTCTCCTCGGCGCGCAGCTTGCTCGCCTGGAGGGAGACGGCGGCCAGCTCGGTCCGCTTGCGCTGGATCGCGTACCGGATGGCGCGGACGAAGACGTCCGCCTCCAGGCGGCCCTTGACCAGGTAGTCCTGGGCCCCGGCCGCCACGGCGGCGAGCCCCGCCTGTTCCTCGGAGAGACCGGTGAGGACGACCACGGCGGCCTCGGCGGAGGCGGCCAGCACCTTCGTGAGGCCGTCGAGCCCTTGGGCGTCGGGGAGGTGCAGGTCGAGCAGGACGCACTGGGGCGGTTCGTTCTCCAGCAGCGACAGGGCGTCCGCGAGGGACCGGGCCCGGCCGAGACGCAGGTCGACCCCGCTGTCCTCGACCAGTTCCTCGACGAGGAGGGCGTCGCCCTCGTCGTCCTCGATCAGCAGGACGTACGGCGGGAGGCCGCTCCACAGGGCCAGGGACCGGTCCTCCTCGACGGAGGTGGCGGGCCGGGGCGGGGTCGCCGCAGGCGGCGTCTGGCCGGCGGAATGCGTTGATCCCAGGCCGATCGTGCTCCCCATGGCGCGCCTTCCCCTTCTCGCCACGGAGCGCGTGCGTCCGGGGGACGCCCGGTTGCGTCGGGGGTGAGCTTAGAATGATCATTTGCCGTTAGGCAATATTTGAACCGGTCAATTACCCTGTGCGCTGCTCCCGTGCGCCCGCGCGCCGGGGCGGCCGTGCCAGTCGAGGCAGAGGACCAGGGCGTCGTCCGAGGCCTGGATCCCGCCCCGGTGCCCGGCCAGCTCCTCCAGGATCGCCTGGGGCACCTGGGAGGGCGGAAGCAGCCGGGTGTTCATGATGGCCCGGCCCAGCGCCTTCAGACCGTACGGCTCCCCGCCCGGCGAAGCGACATCGTAGACGCCGTCGCTCAGCAGGAAGAGCCGGTCCCCGGGTCGTACGCGGAAGCGCTCGCAGGTGTAGACGGTGTCCTCGAACATGCCGAGCGGGAGCTGGGCCTCCAGCTCGACGCGCTCCACCACGCCCTGCCGGAGCCGCCAGATCCGCGGTGACCCCGCGTCGATGACCTCGACCGCGCCGGTGGCCAGCTCGAAGCGGAGCAGGAGCATGGCCAGGTGCAGGCGCCCCCGGTACTGGCCGTGGATCGCCTGGTCCGCGAGGGAGGCCTGGTCGACGAGGTCGAGGCCGCTCCGGCGGGCATTGCGCACGGCGCTGACGGCGAGGCTGGTCAGCAGGGCCGCGTCGATGCCGTCGCCCATGCCGTTGTTGACGGTCAACGTCAGGTGCTCGGCGGACGCCGACCAGTCGAAACAGTCACCGAAGATCGCGTAGGCGGGCTCCAGCTGGCCCCCCAGCGCGTACTCGGGCCGGGAACAGGATCGGCCGGGCAGCAGCTCCCACTGCATCTCCGCGGCCAGGGTGAGCCGGGTGGCCCGTCTCGCGCGCAGGAACACGTCCGTGTCGCGATCGGCGACGAGGATCTCGTGTCCCAGGGCGTCGGCGACGTCCCGCAGCCCGTCGAGCAGCCCGGGCGCGTACGCGTCCGCCGGGAAGTCCACGCTCAACACCGCGAGGCGGTCGCCCCGCACGCTCACCGGCAGGTGGACGCTCACCTCGGCCCCCCCGGGTGACCACGTGTGCCTCCTGCGAGCCGAAGGCCCGACCCGGAGCGCCCGTACGCACCGACACGGATCGCGCGTCGTCCGGGCCGTCCGAGACGGGTCGCAGGCGGGCCAGGGCGTAGTCCACCATCAGCAGCTCGGCGGCGGACGCGCGGTAGCGACGGGCCAGCAGCTCGCGGACCTCCTCGACCAGCGCGTGCGGCGCGGCACGCCGCAAAATGCCCTCCACGTCCTCGGGTCGTACCACCGTCCTGGATCCTGCCTCTCCGGTGAGCTGTTTAGATGGGGGAGCCACGAAGCCGCCGGGTCCGCCCGTGAAGGGCCGCCAGTACGTCCGGTAGGGAGTGTCACATGAGCCAGGGGCCGAACCACTCCCCCCGCGCCCCGTCGGCGGTCGTGGGGATGAGCGATCTGATCGAACTGCTGGAAATCGTCTGGGAACGGGGCCGCGACTCGGTTTGCGCGCCTCCGGTCTCCTCCTCCCAGGCCAGGGTCCTGTTCCTGATCGAGCGGAACGAGGAGATGAACCTGCGCATGCTCGGCGAACTGCTGGGCGCGGCCCCGCCGTCGGTGACCCGACTGTGCGACCGCCTCCAGGCCGCCGGGTTCCTGGAACGGCACACGCGGGCCGACGACCGCCGCGAACTGCGGCTGGAGCTGACGCCCGCGGGGCGCAGGTACCTCGACGAGCTGCGGGCCCGGCGGGAAGCCGCCCTGACCGAAGCGATGGCCACCATGCCGGCTGCCTCCCGCGCCGCCCTGGCCCTCGGTCTCGCCGACTTCCACGCCGCCGTCGCCGGACCGCTGCGGCTGGCGCCCCCGCAGAGCCCGACGGCCCGGAGCGCCTGACGGCGCGGACCGGGCCGCTCGTCGCGGAGGACCGACGGGGGCTCAGTCGGCGGTGCGCAGGCCCTGGGTGTGCTCCCGTACCTGCGCCGGCGTCAGGTAGCGGTCGGTCCGCTCGAACTCCCGCAGCGTGGGCGGCCGCCCCGACTGGAAACCGGTCCGCACGAAGTCGTCCCCGGCGACCGCGTTGAGCAGCCAGTTGGTCATCACCCGGGTCTTGGCCACGTTCGTACGGAGCGCCGACCAGTGGTACCCCCGCGCCACCGCCTGGGCGGCGATGCCGCGCAGCGGGATGCCGAGCGGCTTGGACACGGCGTCGGTGCCCCCGAGGTCGACCACCAGGCCGAGGTCCTTGTGCACGTACGGCCGCAGCGGCCGGTCGCGCAGCGAGGCGATCACGTTGTCGGCCAGGGTGCGGCCCTGCCGCAGGGCGTGCTGGGCCGTGGGCGGGCAGATCGCGGCGCTCCCGCCCTTGGCGAGGTCGGGTACGGCCGCCGCGTCGCCCAGGGCGAAGACCCCGGGAGCGTTCGGCACGGTCATTTCGGGGGTCACCACCAGGCGTCCCCGCTCGGTCTCCGCGTCCAAGGTGGCGATCAGGGGGCTCGCGGCGACGCCGGCCGTCCAGATCAGGGTCCGGCTGGGCAGGACGCGCCCGTCGGTCAGCGTCAGCTCCTCGGGACCCGCCTTGGCGACGCTGACCCCCAGCGACACCTCGATGCCGCGGCGCCGCAGGATGTCCAGGGCCGCCTGCCCCAACGACTCGCCCAGTTCGGGCATCAGCCGGGGCGCCATGTCCAGCAGGTGCCAGCTGATCTGCCGCCGGTCCAGCCGCGGGTAGCGCTTCACCGCGTGGTCGGTCAACCGCTGGAGGCACGCCGCCGTCTCGGTGCCCGCGTACCCGCCGCCGACCACGACGAAGCACAGCCGGGCCGCCCGCTCGGCCTCGTCCTGGCTGGCGTCCGCCAGGTCGAGCTGCGCGATCACGTGGTCGCGCAGGTACGCGGCCTCCGCGAGGGTCTTCATGCCCCGCGCGTGCTCCAGCAGCCCCGGGATGTCGAAGGTGCGGGTGACGCTGCCGGGCGCCAGGACGAGGTGGTCGTACGCGTGGTCGGTCACCTCGCCGGTGATCTTGCGGACGACGCAGACCTTGGCCCTGGTGTCGATGCCGATGGCCGTCCCCGGGACGATCCGGGTCCGGTGCCGGCTGCTGCGGCGCAGGGAGACGGCGATGGACTGGGGCGTCAGGACCCCGGAGGCCACCTGGGGCAGCAGGGGGAGGTACAGCTGGTAGGAGTTCGGCGTGACGACGGAGATGTCGGCCTCACCGGGGGACAGCTTGCGCTCCAGCCGGCGTACGCATTCCACCCCCGCGAAGCCTGCGCCCACCACGAGGATCCTCGGTCGTGTCACGGTTCGCGTCCTTTCTCGGGGCAGCCGGGTCACCGCACGCCTGCCCAGTCCCACGGGGTTCAGTTGTCGAACGGCACCACGAATGCGACGGCGCTCACGGGACCGCCGCGCCGGAAGTGCAGGACGAACGGGACGGTGTCCCCCACGCGCAGCGGGGTCCGTACCTTCACCACCAGGTCCAGGGAGTTCGGCGTCATGGTGAGGGTGCGGCCCGCCGGGACGGTCACCGACGTCACCGGGCGCGCCCCGTCGGCCCGCTCGCCCGTCCCCGCGTCGACCTGATCGTGGCGGGTCAGCACGGCCTCCTCGGCGGCCGGGGAACTCACGGAGAGCAACTGGTCGGGGGCGTCACCGAGGTTCGTGATCCTGAAGACCGCGGTACTGCGGTCGTCGTCGGCCCGCGGGAGACGCAGGTGACCGACGCCGGCTTCGATCCGCGGCGGGCTGCCCGCCGCCCCCGCCGTGGTCCACGCCGTCAGACCGACCAGCGCCGCCAGACAGACCGTCACGGGGACGACCGCCGCGACCAGACCGTCGCGTACGCGACGGCGGACGAACGGCCGCCCGTCGGTCGTCGGCGTCGAGTCGGGGGAGCCGGTCGTCGTTCCGGGGGAGTCGGTGGTCGTCGCGAGGGGCTCGGTCGTCGTTCCGTGCGGGTCGGTCATCGTCCCAAGGCCTTTCGTACGGGGGCCGGCAGGCGGTGCGGTGTGGGCTGCCAGGCCCGCAGGCGCAAGCTGTTGGCCACGACGAGCAGCGAACTGGCGGACATGGCGGCGGCGGCGACCATCGGCCCCAGCCACCCCACGGCCGCCAGCGGGAGCGTGACCGCGTTGTAGCCGAACGCCCAGACGAGGTTGAGGCGGATCGTCGACAGCGTGCTGCGGGCCAGCCGGACCGCGGCGCCGACCACCTCGACGTCACCCCGTACGAGCGTGACGTCGGCCGCTCCGATGGCCGCGTCCGTGCCGGAGCCCATCGCGATCCCGAGATCGGCCTCCGCCAGCGCCGCCGCGTCGTTGACGCCGTCCCCGAGCACGGCGACCCGGCGGCCCCGCCCCTGCAACTCCCGCACCAGGGCCGCCTTGCCCTCCGGGGAGCAGTCGGCGTGCACCTCGGTGATGCCGAGTTCCGCCGCGACGGCGCGCGCGGCGCCCTCGCGGTCGCCGGTGGCCAGGACCGGTTCCACGCCGAGCGCCCGCAGCCCGTCCACGGCCCGGCGGCTGCCGGGGCGCAGGACGTCGCCCAGCGCGATGAGGGCCTCGTCGACACCGTCCACCCGAACCAGGACCGGGGTCAGCGCGGCGGCCTCCGCTTCGGCCAGAGCCGCCGCCAACGCGTCGGACAGCCCGTCGCCCGGGGCGCGCACCTCGACGCGGTGACCTTCCACGACCCCGGTGACGCCGGCGCCGGGGGTGGCCAGGAAGCCGGTGACGGCGGGCAGCGGGACCCCAGGCAGGGCGCGTCGCGCGTATGCGACGAGGGCGCGGCCCAGCGGATGTTCGGACCCCTGCTCCACCGCCCCGGCGAGCCGGACGACCTCGTTCCCGGCGGTGCCGCCGGCCGGGACGGCCTCGTTCCCGCCGGTCGGGCCGCCGTCGGCGCGCGTGACGCGCACGACCGACAGTCGGCCGGTGGTGAGGGTGCCCGTCTTGTCCAGGACGATCACGTCGACGTGCCGCAGGGCCTCCAGCGCCCGCGGCCCCCGGATCAGGATGCCGAGCCGGGCGCCCCGGCCGGTGGCGGCCATCAGCGCGGTCGGGGTGGCCAGGCCCAGCGCGCACGGGCAGGCGACGACGAGGACCGCCACGGCCGCGGTGACGGCCGCCTGCGGATCCGCGCCGGCGCCGAGCCAGAACCCGAGGACCGTGGCGGCCAGGGCGAGTACGGCCGGGACGAAGACGCCCGCCACCGTGTCGGCCAGCCGCTGCGCGCGCGCCTTGCCCGCCTGCGCCTCCGTGACCAGGTGCGTGATCCGCGCCAGCCGCGTGTCGGCGCCGACCGCGGTGGCGCGTACGAGGAGCAACCCGCCCGCGTTGACCGCGCCCCCGACCACCGCCCGGCTGGGGCCCACCTCGACGGGGTCGCTCTCCCCGGTCACCAGCGAGAGGTCCAGGGCCGAGTTCCCCGCCACCACCACCCCGTCCGTGGCGACCCGTTCGCCGGGCCGGACGACGAACTCCTGGCCCCGCAGCAGCGCTTCGATGGGCCGCCGGTGCTCCTCGCCGCCCTCCCGGACGATCACGTTCTTGGCGGCGAGCCCCGCCAGGGACCGTAGGGCCGCGCCGGTGCCGTGCCGGGCCCGTGCCTCCAGGTGGCGGCCGAGCAGGACGAACAGAGGGACGCCGACCGCCGCTTCGAGGTAGACGTGCGCGACCTCCGACCCCGCCGAGGGGAGGAGGGTGAACGGCATCCGCATGTCCGGCTCACCGGCGCCGCCCAGGAACAGCGCGTACAGGGACCAGCCGAACGACGCGAGGACCCCGAGGGAGACCAGGGTGTCCATGGTCGCCGCGGAGTGCCGCAACCCGCGCGCCGCCCGGCGGTGGAAGGGCCAGGAACTCCACACCGCGACGGGGGCGGCCAGCACCAGGCACAGCCACTGCCAGGAACGGAACTGCAGGGCGGGCACCATCGACAGGACCAGGACGGGCAGGCAGAGCGCGGCGGTGATCAGCAGGCGTTCGCGCTCGGCGCGCGCGGGGTCGTCGCTGCCGTCGCCGTCGCCGTCGCTCTCGCGGCTGTCGGGCGGTGCGGTGGGCGGGGCTGCGGACGCCACCGGTTCCGCGGTGTACCCGGCGCGCTCCACGGCGGCCACCAGCTCCGCGACGGTGACGTGCGCCGGGTGACGCAAACGGCCCCTCCCCGTGGCGAGGTTGACCGTGGCCGTGACGCCGTCGAGCCGCGCCAGCCTCTTCTCCACCCGGCTCACGCAGGCGGCGCAGGTCATGCCCCCGATGACCACGTCGGTGGTCATCGGGGTCGCGCGCGTCGCTTCCGCGCGCGTCGCTTCCCCGGTCGGCGCCGTCGCCGCGGTACCCGCCGCCCCCGTGGTGCCCGCCGTGTTGGCCGTCACCGCTCACCGCCGGCGGAGCCCGTACCGGCCGGGCCCGCGCCGCCCATGTCGCCCTCGTGCGGGACGGAACTCCCGGGGGTGCCGGTGCGGTCCGGTCGGATGCCCGGCGCCACGGGGCCGGCGGCCGCTCCGACCCCGTACGACAGGGCGAACACGGCGAGCAGCAGCAGCACGAACCCGGTCAACGCGGGTGGTGGCGACCACCGTTGGACGCGAGCGGACAACCGGGCTGCCGCTACGGACAGTTGCTCTTCGACCATCGACGTTCCCAGCTTCGAGGACACGAACACGGAGCCCCCACCCGATGGGCTCCGCGCAGGTGGTCGTCCTGTGGCGGCGAGGAGTTCCCGGCGGGGTTCAGCCGATGCCGCGGCCGTCGACGGCCGCGGCGGTGGGATCGGCGATGAACCAGTAGTCGCCCGCGGCGAGCGGCCGCTCACCGCGGCCCGCCTCGCGGGGCAGCCGGAGGGTGACGGCGCGGGTGTCTCCCGGTAGGACGACGGTGATGGCGGTGGGCTGGTCCTCGTACGGCTTTCGTTCCGGCACGCTGTGCTCCTCGGGGACGCAGGAGAGACCCAATGGTCACTCCGGGTGTCGTTCCAGTGTGCGCCCTGTGACTTTCCGTGTCAGTTTGGAGGTCTGGACCACCGGCACACCAAGGAGAGTCCGATGGGCGGCACGCACGACGCGCTCACCGACGACATCGTCGACGACGCCCGGCGTCGCGACGACGACGATCTTCCCCCCGACGACCCGGAGGACGGCGCGGAGGATCCCTACGACGCCCCCTGAGGCGTCCCGAACCGGGTGTCCGGCCGGCGTCGACCACCCGGCCGGGCATCCGCTCCGTCACCCGCGCGGCGGCTCCGGTGTCCCGAGTCGGCGAACCGCCGAACTGTCGAGAATAGGTGACGTGAACTGTCAGCTTTGGCGTTCACCGTGGAGACATGCAGACCCACAAGGACACCCAGCACATCGACGGCCACGGCCCGCTCACCGGCCGGATCGCGCTCGTCGCCGGCGCCACCCGCGGAGCGGGACGCGCCCTCGCCGTCGAACTCGGCCGAGCCGGCGCCACCGTCTACGTCACCGGCCGCACCACCCGCGCGAGCGTCAGCGAGGTCGGCCGGAGCACCGAGACCATCGAGGAGACGGCGGAACTGGTCACGGCGGCCGGCGGCGTCGGCGTCGCCGTCCCCACCGACCACCTGGCCGAGGACCGGGTGCGCGCCCTCGTCGAGCGGATCGACCGCGAACAGGGCCGGCTCGACATCCTCGTCAACGACCTCTGGGGCGGCGAACACCTCCTGTCCGGATCGGTCTTCGGCAAGAAGAGCTGGGAGACGCCGCTCGCCGACGGGCTTCGGATCCTCGAACTCGGCGTGCGCTCGCACGTGATCACCGCGGCCCTCGCCCTGCCGCTCCTGATCCGCTCCGACGCACCGCTGCACGTGGAGGTCACCGACGGCACCGCGGTCTCCAACCGTCGCTACCGGGAGAACCTCTACTACGACCTCGCCAAGAACGCCCCGATCCGCATCGCCTTCGGGCTGGGCGAGGAACTCGCGGAGTACGGGGGCACGGCGGTCGCCGTCACCCCGGGCTTCCTGCGCTCCGAGCAGATGCTCAGTCACTTCGGCGTGACCGAGGCCAACTGGCGCGACGCCCTGGCCCAGGAGCCCGCCTTCGGCATCGCCGAATCACCGCACTACCTTGCGCGCGCCGTCGCCGCGCTCGCCGGTGACCCGGACCGGGCCGCCCGCTGGAACGGGAAGTCCACCTCCAGCGCGGAACTGGCCAAGACCTACGGCGTACGGGACGTGGACGGCAGCCGACCGGACGCCTGGGCGTACTTCGAGGACGTCGTGTACGGCGGCGGGAGCGGCTCGCCGGACGACTACCGCTGATCGGCCGGGTCGGCCGGCTCGGCCGGGTCGGTCGGATCCGCCGGAACCTTCGGATCCGCCGCGTACAGGGCGGTGAGGGCCCGGGCGCGCTCGCGGAAGCGGGCCCGCAGGCCCTCCGGGGCCAGTACCTCCGCGTCCGCGCCCAGTTCGGCCAGCGTGGCGAAGGCGACGTCCTCGGACTCCACCGGCAGATCGAGCGTGACGCGCCCGGCCGGGTCGGGGGCTCCCGCGCCGGCCAGCGCTTCACCGATGCCCGCCGGGTCCGCCACGGCGGGCAGTCGGCGCAGCCCGCGTTCGCTCAGGCGCAGGGTGACGGTCGCCCGCAAGAGCGCCCTGGCGAACCCGGCGGAGTGGGCCTCCCAGTGCGCGGCGAGGTCGAAGGACGGGTCCCGGACGAAGGGCGCGGCAGGATCGGCGGCGCCGGTGGGGGAGGGTTCGGTGAGCGCCGTGGCGCGGTCCACGCGGTACGTGCGCCAGGCGCCGCCGGACCGGCCCGCGCCGGCGCCGTCCGCCTCGTCCGGTACGCGGCCCACGACGTACCAGACCCCCGCCTTCAGGACGAGCCCGTATGGCTCCAGCAGGCGGGTCACCGCGCGGGGCGGTGCGGCGTCCCGGCCCGGCCGGGCGTACGCAAGCTCGACGCGGCGGTCGGACCACACGGCGCGGGCCAGCTCCGGCAGCAGTTCCGGCGCGGCCGGCTCGCGGAACCAGGCGGGCGCGTCGAGGTGGAAGCGGCGTGCCGAGGACTCGGCCGCCGCGCGCAGGGACGGCAGCATGGTGGCCGACAACTTCAGCCGGGCCGTGCTCGCGGCGTCCGACAGCCCGAGATCGCGCAGGGCCGAGGGCAGGCCGGAGAGGTAGAGCGTTTCCGCCTCGGTGGGGTGGAGCGTGGTGAGTCGGGTCCGGTGGCCCGGTGCCAGGTGGTAACCACCCGACCGGCCGCGCTCGGACCGGATGGGGACACCGGCCTCTTGGAGGGCCTGCGCGTCGCGGATCACGGTGCGTTCGGAGACCTCCAGCTCCCGCGCGAGGGCCGCTGCGGTCAGCCCGGGGCTCGACTGGACGAGGAGGGCCATGCGGATGAGACGGGCGGCACGCATGCTCCCCATGATCGTCGAAGTGGGGGCCGGGGGCCGGGGGCGGCCCGGCGCGGCTCGCGGCCAACGCCTCCTGTTCGACGACCGGGGGTCGCCGGCGATGTCCGGGAAGCGGTGCGCGAGCCGATCGGCGACGGACAGCGCAGCCGGGCGTACGCCATCCGGGCGAGGCCGCCGCGCTCCACCGGGAGGCGCCGCTTCGTGACCGTGCCGCGCCCTCCTCGTTCCGCGCACGGTGGCCGGGACCGGACGGCGAACGCGTCCTCCACGACCGGAAGCGGACGCCGGTCGAGTGCCCGCCGGGCGGCGGGGTGGCCCTCGTGCCGGATCGGGGTCCCGGCCGGCGGGTTGTCCCGACCCACCCGCTTGCCCCGCCGGACGGGAGTCGGGCGCCCGTCCGGGCGGTGCGGCGCATATGTCGGACGGTCAGGGGCAAACGGGCGGTAGTGACGGTCGGTTGCTGAGGAGGTGGCGGCGGTGCGCCGTGCGAAGGTGTTGGAGTCCTTTCCCGCCGGTGATCCGTACGGCAGTTGGCCGGCGGAGGAGTACGCGGCCCGCTGTCGATCGCGGGGCGAGCGGGCGAGCGTCGTGATGGATCTGGAGCGGGACGCCTTCCTCGTCGTCGCCGCCGACGTGGACGCGGCGGAAGCGGCGGCCGCGTAGCGAACGAACCCCGCCCCGGTCCTGCCGGGGCGGATCTCTCCTCGGTCAACTCGCCCAGTGCGCCCGTCCAAGGTGGATCAGACGGAGCTGCTTGCGGGCGGTGCCGGTGACGGTCGCCCAGTCCTCGCCGCGCAGTGACGCGGCCAGGCACGCCGAGGCCGTCATGAACATGTGGTCCACCAGGAGCCGCGACAGCATCGTCAAGTCGTCGGCGTTCCAGTCCGAGCTGACCGGATCGGCCGCCAGTGCGGAGCCGATCTCGCCTGCGAAGGCGTCCAGTTGACCGGCGATGGCCTCCCGTACCGCCGTGACTCCACCGTGCCGCTCGCGGACGAGGAAGCGTACGTGCGTCGGCCGGCTGCGGACCAGCTCGGCGACCAGGCGCACCGCGGCATCGCCGCGCTGGTCCGCGTCGCCGGTCGAGTCGAGGATGTCCCGCACCGTCTCGTGCAGGCTGGCCAGCGCTTCCTCCACCAGTGCGATTCCGAGCTCGCCCATGTCCCGGAAGTGGCGGTAGAAGGCCGTGGGGGTGACGCCGGCCGCCCGGGTCACCTCCCGGAGTCCGAGGCTGCTGAGGCTCTGCTCCTCCAACTGCGACAACGCCGCGTCGAGCAGGGCGCGTCGGGTGCGGCGGCGCTGGGCCTCGCGGACACCGGTGTTCTGGCTCATGAGGGTAGTCAACCGCGTCACACTCGCGGTCCGCCGGCATGAGTCGTACTGTACTGGGTAGTCAGTGGACAACTGTTACCTCGAAGTAGGAGGAACTCTCGTGCTCTTCCTCGTAGCCGCACTGCTCGTCATGGGCGTCGCCCTGGGAGCAGTGGCCCACGTACCGGTGCCGGTCAGTTTGGCGGCGGGCCTCGCGATCGCCACCTGGCTCGCCCTCTTCGCCGCCCGCGAGCGCCTGTCGGGCCGCCGACACGGCCGCGTCCGCCACAGCCGAGGAGGTCTGTGATGCACACGGACACCGACATGCACGCGGACGCGGACACGGAAACGCGCCCGGACGCGCGGACCACGGGCGAGGCCCCGGCCGCCCCTCGCACCAGCACCCGCACCCGCTCCCGTGCGCGTGACGCCGACGCGATGGCGGTCACCGCGTTCGTGCTCGGTTTGGCCGGGCTCCTGGTCATGAACCTGATACTCGGTCCGACCGCCGTCGTCCTCGGCTCCCTCGCCCTGTGGCGGAACACCGCACGGCCCGGCCGCGCCCGCCTCGGCATCGCCCTCGGCGTCGCCGACCTCGTGATCCTGGCCTGTCTCGTCACCGCCGACGGCACGTGGTCCTGGAGTCTGTCCTGACCCCTCGCGCCCCCGTGTGCGTCAGGCGCCGTTCCTGAGCCGGTCGCGCTGGACCTGACGCGCGCGAGCGCGCGGCGTACGGGGGCCGCGCCGGCCCGCGAGGGGGTCACTCTTCGATGCGCGAGGGGAGTCGAGCGGTGTCGGAGAGCGGGCTCAGGCGTCGGCCGGGCGGCTCCGCGCGCGGAAGGTGCGGCGGTATGCGTCCGGAGGGACGCCTACCGTGCGGTTGAAGTGCCGGCGCAGCGTGGTGGCGGTGCCCATGCCGGTCGAGTCCGCGATGGCGTCGACGCTCGCGTCGGTGGTTTCCAGCAGCTCCTGCGCCCGGCGGATGCGTTGGGTGAGCAGCCATTGCAGCGGGGTCGTCCCCGTCGCCACCTTGAAGTGCCGGCCCAGGTTGCGCGAGCTCATCCGGGCCCGCCGGGCGAGGTCCTCCACGGTCAGCGGCCGGTCGAGCCGCTCGATCGCCCACGGGAACAGCTCGGTCAGCGGGTGGTCGTCCTGGGCGGGTACCGGAGCGGTGACGAACTGGGCCTGGCCCCCGGCCCGGTGCGGGGGTACGACCAGTCGCCGGGCGACCTTGTTGGCGACCGCCGAACCGTGGTCGAGGCGCACCAGGTGCAGGCACAGGTCCATCGCGGCCGCCTTGCCGGCGGAGGTGAGGACCCTGCCGCTGTCCACGTAGAGCACGTCCGGATCGACCTCGACGCGGGGGTGGCGGGTTGCCAGGACCTGCGTGTGCGCCCAGTGCGTGGTCGCACGTCGGCCGTCCAGCAGCCCGGCGGCGGCCAGCACGAACGCTCCCGTGCACAGGGAGGCCACCCGCGCACCCGCCTCGTGGGCGGCGCGCACCGCGTCGACCAGATCGGCGGGCGGATCCACGTCGACATCGGCCCAACCCGGGACGATCACCGTGTCCGCGCGGGCGAGTCGGTCCAGCCCGTGGTCCGGCTCCAGCCGGAACCTGCCGAACCGGACCGGGCCCGGTCCGCAGACCGTGACGTCGTACGCGGGGTCGGCCGCGCCGGCGGAGTCGGCGCCGAAGACCTCGTAGGCAACGGAGAGTTCGAAGTGCAGCATCCCGTCGGTGACGGCCAGCGCGACAGTGTCCATGTCCGAAAGTGTACGGGTCACGGCGTTCCGGACACTGGTGGAGGATCATCCCCGGCGAGAGGATGTTGACAGTTGAACAAGCGGGACCGGGCGAGCGAGAACAGTGGGAGAACGCGATGGGATCGAGTCACACGGTTGCGGTGTTCGGCGCCTACGGGCACACCGGACGCTTCGTGGTGGCGGAGTTGCTGGACCGGGGATTCGTCCCCGTCCTGACCGGACGGGACGCGGCCAAGCTGCGCGCCTTCGCGGCGTCCCTCCCGGGGCCGGAGGCCGACGTCCGACCGGCCGCGGTCGACGACCCGGCCGCCCTCGACCGGGCGCTGGCCGGAGCCGCCGCGGTCATCAACTGCGCGGGGCCCTTCGCCTCGACCGCCGCCCCGCTGATCGAGGCGGCGCTGCGCGCCGGGATCCCGTACGTGGACGTGGCCGCCGAGATCGAGGCCAACCTCGACACGTTCGCGCACTTCGCGGACCGGGCGAGCGCCGCGGGAATCGCCGTCATCCCCGCGATGGCCTTCTTCGGCGGCCTCGGCGACCTGCTCGTCACCGCCGCGATGGGCGATTGGACGACGGCCGACGAGGCGCACATCGCGTACGGGCTCAGCGGTTGGCACCCCACCGCCGGAACCCGCACCGCGGGCACGGTGTCCCGGGAGCGCCGGGACGGCCGACGCCTCGTGTACGGCAACGGGCGGTTGGAGTACCGCGACGACGCCCCACCGATCCTGCGGTGGGCGTTCCCCGAGCCGATGGGAGTCCGCTCCGTGATCGGGGAGTTCACCATGGCCGACGTCGTCACCGTCCCCAGTCACCTGGCCATCCCCGAGGTGCGCACCTACATGACGGTCGAGGCGGCGCGCGACCTGGCGGCTCCGGAAACACCGGCACCGGCCGCGGTCGACGACCACGGGCGCTCCGCCCAGACGTTCCTCGTCGACGCCGTCGTCCGCTCGGGCGGCGAGGAACGACGCGCCGTGGCCACGGGGCGGGACATCTACGCCGTCAGCGCGCCCCTCGCGGTGGAAGCGCTCCACCGGGTCCTCACGGGCCGGACCAAGGCGGTCGGCGTGGCCTCCGCCGGCGCGATGTTCGACGCACCCGCCTTCCTCCGCGCCCTGGCACCGCACATCACGCTCGCACCGCCCGGGGTGACCGGTGCCGCCGACCCGGCCGGGTCGATCGCCGACCTCCCCTCCACCGAGGCGTCCGAGGCGCCGTGAATCTCGCTGGTGGGGCCCGGCACCCCCGGCTAGCATCCGACGATGATCACGCCGGAGCACGGACCCTTCCACGACGCGGTGTGCCGAGCCGACACCAGCCGGCTGACCGACCACCTCGATCCGCGGCTCTGCTCGCCGGCCGCCTTCGAGACCCTCGTACGGCACGAGGACCCACACGTGCGGCACCTGGGGCTGGTACTCCTCGCCGAGCGCGTCGCCTCCGGCAGCGCCGGCGGTGAACGGGAGGCGGTCGAACTCGCGGAGCTGCTGCCCGCGCAGGTCGACGGACCGCCGGAGGCCGCCCTCGTCCTGGCGCGGCTGCACGAACGACTGTGGCCGTACCTCCCGCCGGAGCGCCGGCCGGCATGGCGCACGGCCGATCTGCCGGCGCGGGTACGGATGGCGTGGCTGCGCGCCGAGTTGCTGAACGAGCCGACCGTGCTCCGCCGGGAGCCGCCGAGCGAGCTGCTGCACCAGGCCGTACGGGAAACGAAGGCCACCGAAGCCCGCCGACCCGAGCAACTCGTCGGCGAGCTGCTGGCGACCGGCGATCCCGAACTGCACGCCGCGGCGCTGCGGCTGGCCCGGGAGGGGCTGCACGCCGGAGTGCTGGGTCCCGCCCTGGTCCGCGGCCACCTGATCGGCCTGCTCGGCGCCGACGGCGCATCCCTCGTCGTCGCGGCCCTGAATGAACTCGCCGAGCCGTGGGCGGTGTTGGAAACCCTGCCGGCCGGGCTCCTGTTGCCCCTCCTCGAGGCCGACGCGGTGGCCGCACGCCCCGAGCCGGCCGCCGCAGCGCTCGTGGCCGCGGCCCGGCACGGGCACAGCGAGCTGCTGTGGCAGGTCATCGAGGACACGCAGTCGCCGCCGGCGCTCCGTCGGCGCGGGATGGAACTGCTGGGCGACCTGGCGGACCGCGGTGACATCGACGCGTTGACGGCCGTCGCCGCCCGCGATCCGCTGTTGTTCGGCGGCCCCGCGCTGACCTGTCTGCGCGGGCTCCACCGGCGCGGGCACTTCCCCGACGCGCCGCACGTCCCGTCCCTCATCGACCTGGCCCTGGCCGACCACTCGATCCCGGCCCAACAGGTCGCGACG
The DNA here is from genome assembly GCF_040651775.1 of Streptomyces sp. NPDC048383. NCBI lineage: Bacteria > Bacillati > Actinomycetota > Actinomycetes > Kitasatosporales > Streptomycetaceae > Streptomyces > Streptomyces sp. NPDC048383. The sequence goes on along the minus strand of NZ_JBEZKS010000002.1, from coordinate 86,846 downwards.
ATCCTGTTCACCTGTCGACGGGCGCTGTTCCAAGCCCTGGTGGAGGCGCCCGCGGACGACCCGAACTGGCCCCGCCGACTGGACCTGTTGGTGGCACTGGCGGGCCAGGGGACCGGCGAGCTCCCGATCGGGGACGCGATCACCCGACTCCTCGCCTCGGCGCCCGCGCCCGTACCCTTCCTCCGTGCGATCCGCGCCGTACGCCACACGGACGCCGAGGACGCCGTGATCGCCCTCCTGCCGACAGCGCCTGCGGCGTCCCTGGACGCCCTGGAGGCCATCGGCGGCGACCGTACGGTGACGGCGCTGCGCGACGGACTCGGCCTGACCGCGCAGGACGGCGCGGGCGTGATCGCGCCGCACCTGCGCACCGTCCGCAACCGGGCCCTCGAAGTGCTGTGGCACCTGACCCACGAACCGGCGCAGCGACGCGCCCTCCTCGTACGCCTCGATCCCACCGACCTCCCGGTACGCGTCGCGGCGGACCTCGCAGGCCCCGATGAGCGGGAACTCGCCCTCCTCAGCTCCCACTTGGACCCGGACGAGCCGGTGGCGTCCCTGTGTCGACTGGCCGCCCACGGCAGCGCCGCCACCCTGCCCGCCATCGCGGACCTGCTCCTGCGCGTCGTGACCGAACTGGCCGCCGCCGCGGAACCCGGAGCGAGCGGACTCCCGCGCCCCGAGAACGGCGCGCCCGCCGGGGAACCGGTCGTACCCCGGGAGATCGTGGACGCCGTCCACGGCCTCGGACGCCGTCTCCACGACCGGGGACGCGTCAGGCCGTCCTGCCTGCTCGACGTGTCGACCGCGCAGGAGGCCGGACACGCGCTCGTCGCGACGACGGCCCTGGACCTGCTGGACCGGCCCGGACTGACGAACGCCGAGCAGGCGATCCTGTGCGAACTCCTGCTCCGCGCCCCTTGGACGGGCACCCGGGCGCGGGCGCACCACCTCCTGCGCCACCGCGACCGCCACGTGCGCAAGCACGTCATCGCCCTCCTCGCCCGCGACGCCGACGGGGACGGCGCACAGGCACTGTCGGCGTCCCTGATCGCGCTCACCGCCGCCGGCGACATCCAGACCGTCCGGCAGGCGCTGTGCGCCCTCGGGCAGGCAGGGGCCCGCTGGGCCGCCGGCGCGATCGCCGCACGTCTCGACCACCCGAACATGAACATCAAGAAGACCGCCGCCGAGGTCCTGGTCCACGCGGGAGCGCCCGACGCGGTACCGGCACTGCTCCGGGCGCTCGGACGATACGACAATCCGGCTCTGCGCGACGCGCTCGTCAAGGCACTGCGCGCCGTCCTCGGTCCCGCGTACCCGGCGACCGTCCTCGCCGCCGCCGAACACGGCGAGGGCGGCCGCGGTCGTGAACGGCTGCTGGAAGGACTGGACGGCGCACTGTCGGCCCGGGCGGTCCTCGCCCTGCACCGCCAGGCGTCCCCGGTCGCCCCCGGTCTGCTCGCCCTGGTGGCCGAAGCCCGGCTCACCCTCGCGTCCGGGAGGGTCGAGGAACTGTCGACGGCCCTGGCCGGGCACGGGATCAGCAGGCCCGCCGCACCGTGGACGGCCCCGCGCTGGGCAGCGGACCCCGACGTCGACTCGCTACGGACCGCGGGTTGGGATCCGCTCATCGCCCTCCGCATCGCCGCGAGGGACGAGCTGCCGCGTTCCGGGCGGCTCTACGGGCTGCGGGACATGCTGGCGGACTGCCTCCGCCTCGCCGCGTCCGAACCCCTGACCCGGGGCCGCGTACTGCGCCTCACGCTGCGGCTCTGCTCCGCACCGTGGACGACGGACGAACTGGCGGCCTTCGCGCGGCGCGTCGGCGTCCTCCTCGACGGACTCGCCGAGGCCGGGGCCGCCGACCGGGACGACCTCGTCGCCGTACTGGAAGCGGTCGCGCCGACCCTGCCGGCGGTCGCGCGGCCGGCCGTCGTCGAAACGGTACGCGCGTTGCCCGCCGTACCCGGGGCACGCCGGTCCACCCTGCCGCTCCTGCGCGGCCTCGGCGCCGTACTGGTCCGCGCCGACCTGGACCGGGCCCTCGCCTCGGCCGCGCTGGACACCGACCCCCGGCGGGCCGGGACCGCCGTGCTACGGGAGGCGTTCGCCACCGCGCAGGAGACCGCGCAGGAGACCGCGCACGCCGGGCCCGCCCCGGCCGAGGCCGACGCCGCAGCGGCCGCCCGGACTCGGGCGTGGCGGGCCGCGCTGGCCGGCGCCGCGCGCACCCCCGCCGCCCTGGAGGAATTCCGTCGCACCTGCCGCCCGGGGGAACAGGACGAGGTCCCGGGCTCCAGGGACCGCCTGGCCGCCCTGATCGAGGCGCACGGCTCCGCGGGCCCCGAAATCCGCTCCGCCCTCGTCGACTGGATGACCTCCCTCCAGCCCCTCGACGCACCACCCTGGACCCTCACCGAGCCCGTCCGCGCGCCGGCCCGCCGACCTCGTACCGTGCACATCGACGACCTGGACCAACCCCGATCGACCGCCCTGCGGGAGCGGCTGCTGGCCATGCTCCGGGCACCCGACCCGGACCGCCGGCACACCGCGGCCCGGACGCTCATGGAGTGGCCCGAGCCCGCCGCCGGGCTCCCCGTGCTCCGGGCGTTCCTGCGCGGCGACATCGACGTACCCGTCGGCGCCGACCTCGCCCGCCACCTGCACGCCATCGGCGAAGCCGAACTCCGCGCGGACGGCGTCCTGCACGACAGGGTGGCCCTCGTGGCGGGTCACCTCGACCCGGAAGACCTCGAACCACTGGTCCCGCTGCTGCTGCAATGGTGGGAGTCCGACCCACCGGCCACCGGCGCCGCCGCCGGCCTGGCCCTGCGCCAAGTACCCGCCGACGCGCTGGCCGAACACCTGCGGCCCCGCATCGACGCCGGCGCCCGGGGACTCCTCGACCTGCTCCGCGGACGCCCCCTGCTGCGCACCCCCGCGCTGACCCGGACCTGCCGGCGGCTGCGCGCCGAGGGCCGGGACGACCTCGCGGACGGACTGCTCCTCGTCGACGGCCCACTGCGCCACCCGGACTCCGCCCGCCAGGACGCCGCCGCGCAGGCCGCGCTCCGGGACCGGACCGCGGCCGCCTCGGCGGCGAGCCGACAACCCCCCTCCCGGCAGGAGCTGTTCGAGCTGGCCCGCACGGGCGACCCGGTACGGATACGCCGCGCGCTCACGCGACTGGCCGAGGGACACAGCGGCCCGGACGCCGACCGGGACCCCGAACTGCGCGAGCTGATCGGCGTGTTGCTGCGGCACCCCCAAGCCAAGGTGCGCGTGCACGCGCACCGGACCTCGCGGGCCATGCTCGATCGGCCGACCCACCTCCACCACACGTCGATCCTGCTGGACGATCCCCGACCGGATCTGGTGCGCACCGCGATCCGCACCCTCTGCCACGCGACGTGGGAACCCGCGATCCCCGCCGTGACCGGGCTGCTGGACCACCCGCATCCCGTCGTGCACAAGGCCGCGGCCGAGGGACTGGTCGCCCTGGGCGGGCCGGCGGTCCCCGCCCTTCGCTACGCGGTGGACCACGCCCGTCCCGACAAGCGGCCCCGCTACACGGACGTGCTCGACCGGATCACGGGCGCCGAGGATCAGACGCCGGGAGTCATGTCGTAGGTGACCCCCATGGTCCGCGTGGCCACCTGGTCGTACTTCGACCGCGCCCGGTGGTTGTCGTCGGCGGTGATCCAGCGCACCACGCTCCAGCCGCGCTCGGCGGCGATCCCGCGGAGCGCGCCGAGGAGCAGGTCGGCGGCGCCCGAACCGCGGTGTTCGGGCGCCACGAACAGGTCGTCGAGGAAGCCGCCCACGGTCGCCGACAGCGGCCGGGCGTACGGACGGAAGTGGGCGAGTCCGAGGAGCCGTCCGTCGGCGTCCTCGGCGACGAGCGCCTCGACCTCGTGGCCGGGATCGTTCACCCACGACCAGACCGTCCGGGCCGCCTCCTCGGTCTGCTCCACCCGGTAGAAGTCCGCGTAACCGCGGTACAGGGCGCGCCACTGCGCGAAGTCCTCGGATCGGACGGCTCGGACGGTGATCTGCGGCATGTGCGGGGCTCCAGGTGGGACGGGTGGGGCATGACCTCCCCTTCGGCAAGGGCAATCGATCATCCTGCAATCGGTGTGCCGCCGGATGTGCCACGGTGTCGAAAGGCCGCCCGCGCAAGCACCTGAATGGACAGGTGAGGGGCCCCTCCCGCGGTGTCGTCGACCGTCCCGCGCGTCAAGGTACCCGGCCGTCGGGCCCCACACCGGATGGCAGGATGGAGGGATGCCGTCGAACCCGCCCTGGACAGGAATCCACGACGACTTGATGGAGGCGAAGTCACGGGTGTACGACCCCGGTGGCTTCACCTGCTCACCGCCGGTGTCCGAACCGGAGGGCGCCGAGTACGCGGCCCGGGCCTTCACGCTCGACGGGCTGGCGGTGAGGTTCCGCGTGGCCAGGACCACTCCGACGAAGGCAGGCCAGTTCGTCACCGTGTGGGTGAGGTCCGTCGAAGGACCGATCCGGCCCTTCGACGCCGAAGACGGAGTCGATCTCGTCGTCATCAGCTGCCGGGACGGGGGCGGCTTCGGACAGTTCGTGTTCCCGAGGGACGTGCTGTGCGAGCGCGGCGTCATGTCGCGGAACCGCATCGGCGGCAAGCGGGGCTTCCGCGTCTACCCGCCCTGGGTGACGACGACCAACCGCCAGGCCGACAGCACTCGGAGTTGGCAGGTGGAGCACTTCCTGGACCTCGGCGGACAGGGCCCCGCCGACCTGGTACGTGCCCGGAGTCTGCACCGGTCGTAGCCACGTGCCCCAACGCTCCTCACGCCCCCGGGGTTCGGCGGGGAGGCGCGGGGTAGGCAACGCCCGGCGGGGCGGAGCGGTGCGGACGGAGGGATCGGTCATGGCGCGGACGCGGCTCGACGCATTCGCCGAGGTCCTGGACGGTCCCGTGTACGTGGTCACCGTCGCCTCGGCCGGCGAACGGTCCGGGTGTCTGGTGGGCTTCGCCTCGCAGTGCTCGATCCGCCCGCCGAGGTTCATGGTGTGGCTGTCCACGCTCAACCACACGTTCCGCGTGGCCCGCGGCGCCTCCCACCTGGCGGTGCACGTTCTGGACCAGGACCAGCGCCCGCTCGCGGAACTGTTCGGTGGCGAGACGGGCGACGCGGTGGACAAGTTCGCCGGAGTCGACTGGCGCCCCAGCGCCGACGGAAGCCCCCTGCTGGCCGACGCCTGCGGCTGGTTCGTCGGCCGGATCGAGTCCCGGATCGACGGGGGAGACCACGTGGGCTTCCTCCTGTCGCCCACCGAGGTGTCCGAGCCGGCCCCGACCGCGCCGACCCTGCTGCGCTACGGCGACGTGCGGGACATCGCCCCGGGTCACCCCGCCTGACAGCGCCCCCACCTGCCGGCGGGCGCTGCTCTCGGCTCCACAGGGGCTCCGTCGGCTTCTTCCACCTCGCGGGGTGCTGCGACTCGTCGTGGGACAACGGGCCCAGGAGCGCGCCACCGAACACGACGACGCCGACCCCGACGAGCCAGGACGTCGGCATCCGACCGCCCCGGGCCCGGCGTCGGAAGGGGCTCAGATACCGATGTTGGCCAGGCTGACGCCGAGGTTGCGCAGGGCGGCCGACAGCGAGGGGTGCTTCACCTCGAACCGTTCGGCGCTCTGGTTCAGCGACTCACCCACACCCGTGTGGCTCGCTTCCCGGTCCGCTTCTCGGTCCGCCTCCAGCTTGTCGAGGAGGGCTTCCAGGTGATCGCGTTCCTGCGGGGGGAGGTGGGGGCCCGAGGTCAGGAGTTCCGCGCGCAGGGCCCTCAGCCGCTCGTCCGTCGTCATCACGTGCTCCGACACGGTGTCTCCTCGTCGTTCTCCGCCCGTGCGACGGGGTCTGTCCCCGGGGCGGCTACGGCTCGCATGCCCCGTCGCGGGGTCCGCACGCGCGGCCGGCCCGTACGGATCACCCGGCGGCCGGGGTCGGGGCCCGTGCGGGTCAGGCCGCCGTCCGCGCCCGGGCGTACGCCGTCGCAGGCACGCCGACCAGGGCGATCGGCCAGGAGTTCACGCCCGGCAAGGACGGCGGGCGCGCACTGGACGCTCCGGGGACGGAGAGGGGTCCCACCGCCAACAGGTGAAGATGTTCGCGGAACCCTTCCGGGCGCCGACCGGAGGGACGGCGCATGGGCGCGCGGACGGGGCGGAATCGCTCGCCCCGTAGGGCGGAGGGTGCGCGCCGGTCCGGGCCCGCGCGGGTTCGGCGGCGTCCGGGGGCCGGCCGACAAACGGCCGCGCGCCGGGGCCCCGGCCGGGCGCGCGGGCGCGTGTGCGTGCGCCCGCGTCCCGGCGCCCTCCGTCGCGTCCGGTCAGCCCGGCCAGGTTCCCGTCACGCGCCGGGTGGCGACGGCGCCCGACCGGTCGACGGCGGCCTTGACCACCGCGAAGATCGCGCCCTGGATCGCGGCGGCGATCAGGATCTCCTGCCAGCTGCGGTCCTCGTCGGTGGCGTCGGGGGCGTCGCCCTCCCCTTCGATCAATTTCCAGGCCTGCTTGAAGGCCATGCCGGCGAGCATGCCGCTGACAGCGCCCAGGGCCAGCCCGACCGGACGGTAAGCGATCTTCGTTGCGTTCACTTGCGGCCCCGGCCGCGGCGGATCAGCAGGAACACGACGACAACGGCGCCGACGGCGAGCAGCGGGGTCCTATTGGCCCGCACCGTCGTCGCGGCGTGACCGGCTCGTTCGAGGATGGGATCGGGCGTCTTCTCGGACGCCAGCGCGCCGGCCCGGGCCGTGGTCTCGCGGACCTGCGCGGCAGCCCGGGAGGCCTTCTCCAGGATCGGGTCGGGCGTCTTCTCCCGTACGAGGTCCGCGGCCTGCTCGGCCTTCTCCCGGATCTGTTCGGTGACCAGTGCCGCCTTCTGCGCCGCCTCGTGCTTCACCGCCGCCGTCTTCTCCTTCGCCTGGGCCTTCACGTCCGCCTTGGCCGCCAGGGCCTCGACGGTCTGTCCCAGCTCGTCGCGCGTGTGCGCGATCTGCTCCCGCAGCTCGGCGGGGGTGGGAGCGGCGGTCGTGGTGGGCTCGTTGTGGGCCTGTGCCCGGTCGAACTCGTTGCTCATCGGTGTGCCTTCTCCCTGATCACGGCCACATCGGCCTTGACGCTGTCGATGGTCTGTTCCGGCGCGGCCGGGACGGCCCGCGCGATCTGCTTCTTGCCCGCCAGGCCCAGCACGGCCGCTGTCGCGGCCAGCACCACGGCGACGATCAGGGCGGAGAGCCACCAGGGCATCACCAGGGCCAGCGCGGCGATGCCCGCCGCCACCAACGCCTGCGCCGCAAGGATGCCGAGGAGGCCGGCCCCGCCGAACAGGCCGCCGCCGGTTCCGAACCGCTTGCCCTTCTCCGTCATCTCCGCCCGGGCCAGGCGCATTTCCTCCCGGACCAGTTCCGAGATCTGCTGTGAAGCCCGCGAGACCAACACGCTCACCGACGGATCGGCGGCGTGTGCCCGCTGTTCGGTCGTAGTCACGATTCGTCCCTCTCGTCCTCGTCTTGTTCCGGCCCCGTTCGACCGCCGGACGGTACGGGCCGAGGGGCGCGGGGTGGTGCGTTGCGTTCATGTGCCTGTTCATCACGCGGCTACCCGGTAACCGGGCGGCCATCCGTCCGGTTACCGGCAGGTGCGGGTGCATCGCCGGCTGGCTCGCCGGTCACTCCATGCGGCGGCGTTGCGCGTCGCTCCACGCGGCGGTGTCGCGGGGCCGTACGTAGGGCTCCTCGTCCGCGGGCAGCCCGCCCGCGATGGCGCGCTGGCGGGCCAGCTCCGCGTCGAATTCGAGGCCCAGGAGAACGGCCAGGTTGGTGATCCACAACCAGACGAGGAAGACGATGACGCCGGCGACCGTGCCGTACGTCTTGTTGTAGGAGGCGAAGTTCGCCACGTAGAAGGCGAAGCCCGCCGAGGCGAGCATCCAGATGGCCAGGGCCAGGAAGCTGCCGGGGGTCACCCAGCGGAATCCCCGGCCCTTGGCGTTCGGGGCCGCCCAGTACAGCAACGCGATCATGATCGTGACGAGGAGCACCAGGACCGGCCACTTGGCGATCGACCACACCGTCAGCGCGGTGTCGCCGATGCCCAGGGCGGAACCCGCCCGCCGGGCCAGACCGCCGGTGAAGACCACGATCAGCGCGGCGGCGCAGGCGAGCAGCATCAGGGTCACCGTCAGCGCGAGGCGCAGCGGCAGGACCTTCCACACCGGCCGCCCCTCGGGCACGTCGTAGACGGCGTTCGAGGCGCGGATGAACGCGGCGATATATCCGGAGGCCGACCACAGGGCGACGACCAGGCCCACCACGGCCATGAGCGAGCCGATGCCGCTGCGGCCCTGCAGCTGCGTCACCGCGTCGCTGAGCACGTCGTTGACCGAACCGGGAGTCAACTGCTGCACGTTGTCGAGCACCTGCTGGGTCGTGGACTCGCCGGCGATGCCCAGCAGGGACACCAGGACCAGCAGGGCCGGGAAGAGCGCCAGCACCCCGTAGTACGTCAGCGCCGCGGCGCGGTCGGCCAGCTCGTCCTCGGTGAACTCCTTGACCGTCCCCCGCAGCACGGCGCGCCACGACCGTTTCGACAGTGAGGTCGGCTCGTCGGGAGCCCGGCGTTCGATCTCGTCGTCCGGCCCCGCGCCGGTGCTCCCGGCGGTGTCCCGGTCCGCGCCTGCGGTGTCCCGGTCCGCGTGTTCGCCACCGCGGCCTGTCTGCGAGATGCGTGTCATACCGCGCGGCTGTCCACCATCTCGCCACTCATGCCGCCCGGCGGAGCCCCGAACGTGCCGCGCGGGCTCGGGCACCGCCGCCATACACCCGTACGGGGAGACCCGTGAAGCCGACGGTGTTCGGGCGGCCAGGGCGGGCATACGCGGTCCGGGGACGACGGTCACCCGCGACGGCCGCCCCGCGGCCCGCGGACGGAGCCGCTTCCCCGCACCGAACGGCAACTCAACGCACACAGCAACGCAACCGCACACAGCAACGTCAACGGTCGGGGTGATGAGAGTGAACACGACGGGAGCAGCCAAGGGCGGACCTCCGGGCACGGTGGTACCGGTCATGGGCCAGAGCCGCAGGCTCACCCTGTGCAGCATCCGGGGCGCGGTCGGCAAGGGCCGCGACTTCACCCGGCGGACCCTGCGGGACTGGGGGTGGGACCACGAGGAGAGCGCCGAGGACGCCCTGCTCGTCGTCTCCGAATTGGTGGCCAACGCCACCCTGCACGCCGGTGGCTGCCACGAGCTCGTCCTGACGGCCGGCGAGACCCTGCGCATCCACGTGGTCGACGGTGCGCCGGTGCCGCCCCGCCCCCGTCCCGTGGCCCGGCCCGGCGTACCCGGTGGGCACGGCCTGCGCGTCGTGCAGGTGCTCTCCGACCGGTGGGGTTCCTACCGGCACGGCAGCGGCAAGGTCGTCTGGGCGGAGATCGACGGCTCCCGGTTGGCCGGCGGCCGGGGCCGGGCGGTGCCGGCCCCGGCGTGAGCCTCGGGAGGTCGCCCGAGGGGTTCAGGCGGCCCGCTGGAGGACTTGCGGCGTCCGCGCGCGTTCGGCGTTGAACTGGGCTCCGGTGAGCAGGGCCAGGTTGGCGAACCAGAGCCAGACCAGGAACACCACGATGCCGGCCAGCGAGCCGTAGAGCCTGCCGTACGTGCCCAGCTCCGTGTAGAGCGTGAAGAACCCCGAAGCGGCCAGCCAGAGCAGCGCGGCCAGGACGCCGCCGGGCAGTCCCCGCCGGGTACCCCGGCTCTGGGCCGGGCCGGTCCGGAAGAGGATCAGCACCAGGAAGGTCACGACCACCAGCAGCACGGGCCAGCGCAGGAACGCGATGACGTGCGGACTGTCCCCGCCCGTGGCCCGCACCACCCAGCGGCCCACCGGCCCGGACACGACCAGACCCACGGCGCCGGCGACGAGCAGCACCAGCAGCGACAGGGCGTTGACGATCAGCATGTGGGCGGCCCGCAGCGGAGGCCGCGTCTCGGGGACCCGGTGCATGGTGTGCAGGGCCCGACGGAACACCGCCAGGTAGCTGCACGCCGACCACACCGAACTGACGAGACCGCTGATCAGCAGCGCCACCATCGAGGAACGTTCCGCCAGCAGACCACTGAGGGCGTCGCGCAGCACCTGCGCCGATTGCGGCGGTGCGTACGAGGTCAATCCGGTGATGAGCCGGTCCGTCGTGGCCCCGCCCAGCAGCCCCACCAGGGAGACCGCGATGGCGAGCGCGGGCAGCAGCGCGAGGACCGCGTAGTACGTGAGGGCGGCCGCGTGGTCGGCCAGGTTGTCGTTCCAGACACGGACGGCCGTGCGCCGCAGCTCGGCGCGGGTGCGCGCCGCGAGGCCGGCGGTGGGCCGGCCGACGGGGCGCGGGGCGGTGCGGGGGATCTCGGTCACGCTGCGCAGGTGCCCGACAGGGCCCCGCGCATGCGTCCGGTACCGGGCCCGCGCCGCCCCGGGGATCAGACCTCGCGCCAGCGGGCCATCGCCCAGGAGAACACCCCGAAGAGCATCAATCCGAGAGCGACCGCCACCAGCAGCCAGGGCCCCGCCGCGGTCTGGGTGAACGACCTCAAGGTGTCGTCCATCCCCTTGGCCTGCGACGGGTCGTAGCGGACCGCCGCGTACACGATGAAGCCGCCGACGGCCGTGAACACGGCGCCCCGGGCCAGCCCACCGGCCACGCCGACGAAAATGACGGCCTTGCGCACGCCCGGCGACACGCCGGTCATGGAGAGGTGCTTGCGGAAGTGACGCCGGGCCGCCTGCACCGCGATGACCACGCCGGCGATGGCGATGCCGAGTCCGGCCGCGCCGACCAGCCACTGACCGGCGGGCAGGTCGAGCGCCTTGGCGGTCACATCGCGCGACTGCTGGTCCCCGTTGCTGCCGCCGCGGCCCACCGCGAACGCCAGGACGGAGAACGCGACGACCGCGTAGAAGACCGTCCGACCGGCTGACGCCAGTCGCTTCGTCGCCTTGCCGCCGTCGGGTCCGGCGGCGCCGAACACCGCCTCGGACAGGCGCCACAGCATCATTCCGACCAGCCCGATGCCGATGGTCCAGATGAGGACGATGCCGAAGGGCTTCTCCGCGAGTTCCTGGAGGGCGCCCTGCCGGTCGGCTTCCTGGCCTCCGTCACCGAAGGCCACGCGCAGGGCCAGCAGCCCGATCAGCGCGTACAGCACCCCGCGCGCCACCAGTCCGCAGCGCGCGGTGACTTCCCTGCCGCCCCCGCCGCGAGCGGCGGTGCGCAGGCCCTTGTTCGCCGTGGTGTTTCTCATCCCTGTCGGACCTCGCCCCGCCATGCGCCGGTTTCGGTTCCGCGCGCTTCGATGAACATCTTGAACCGCTTGAGATCGCCGGCCACCTGCCGCTTGACGACGCCGAGCTTGTCGGCGGCGGTCTCGGCGAGCCCCTCCGGCATCCAGGTCATGTGCAGGACAACCTTGGTGGTGGTCGCGTCGATCGGCTGGAAGGTGACCATGCCGGCCTGCCGCGGTTCACCGTCCACCGTCATCCACGTGACGCGCCGGTCCGGGAGCTGGTCGGTGATCTGTGCGTCGAACTCGCGGTGCACCCCGTTCACGTTCGTCACCCAGTGGGTGAGGGTGTCCGTGTGCTGCTCGACCCGCTCGACGCCTTCCATGAAGGCCGGGAACGCGTCGAACTGCGTCCACTGGTTGTAGGCCGTGCGTACGGGGACGTTGACCTCGACGTACTCCTCGACGTGCGACATGCGCACCCCTTCCGTGTCGTCGGCGACCCGCACCCGTGGTGCGGACAGTCGCGCTGAGGGTCCTCTCAAGGCCCGGCTACCCGTCCCGGTCCGCCGCATGCGCAGGTGGCGGGCCTCCGGGGCCCGGGTCGGCGTACCGGCGACGTACGTGCCCGGAACGCAGGACGGCGGCCGCACGCGGTGCCCGGGGGGACGGGACACCGGCGTGCGACCGCCGATCTCGGCGACTCGCCGCCCCGCTCGAGCGGTGACTCGCCGACATCGACCCGTATGGCCCCGATCCGCGGGGCCAAACGGCGGCACGGAAAAAAGATTTCGTGCCGATCTCCGCCTGATCCGCCGCAGTCCTCGCGCGCGGAGGGGCGTCCGCACCGTGTCGCGGCGCCCGCGGGCCGCGGCCGGACCCCCGGTATCGGCTCCGCTCGGACCGCCCCCCGGTGTCGGCCGCACTTGGTGGGGCAAGCGCGTGGAAGTCCATGCCGCCTACATTCGCTGAGGAGATATGAACGACGCTCTTCGCCTGCTGACCGTCCTGGGGGGCTCGCTGCTGCTGACCTTCGTGGCCGGCTGGGCCGTCGACCTGCTGCTGCGCCGAGCCGACGGGCGCCACCCCGAAACACCCCTGTGGAACCTGCTGCGCCGCTGCCGCCGCTCCCTGCAGATCGTGCTGCTCGCCGCCCTGCTCCGGGGCGCGTACCGGCAGATAGCCTGGCCGCCGCTGCAGGACAACGCCGCCACCGTCGGCCGGATCCTCTCGCTCACCCTGATCGGCGCGGGCGCCTGGTTGATCGTGGCCATGACCTCCGCCGTCGTCGAGTCGGCCTACGTCCGCTACGCGACCAGCACCCGTGACCCGGCCCGGGTACGCCGGGTCCGCACCCAGGTGACGCTGATCATGCGGGTCGTGACGGTCGTCGTGGCTGTCGTCGCCATCGCCGCGATGCTCCTCACCTTCCCGAGCTTCCGCGCGCTCGGCACCTCGATGCTCGCCTCCGCCGGAATCATCGGCATCGTGGCCGGCATCGCGGCCCAATCCACCCTCGGCAACCTGTTCGCCGGTTTCCAGATCGCGTTCGGCGACATGGTCCGCATCGGGGACACGGTCGTGGTGGCCGGTGAATGGGGCGTGGTGGAGGACGTCACCCTCACCTTCCTCGCCGTACGGACCTGGGACGAACGCCGGATCACGATGCCCGTCTCGTACTTCACCACCCGCCCGTTCGAGAACTGGTCACGGGGCGGCGTCCAGATGACCGGCACCGTCTTCTTCCACTGCGACCACTCGGCACCGGTCGACCTCATGCGCGACAAGGTGCACGAGATCCTGCACCACTGCCCGGAGTGGGACGGCCGAGGCTGGGACGTCGCCGTCACCGAGACGACCCCGTCCACCATGGTCGTGCGCGCGATCGTCACGGCCAAGGACGCCGACGACCTGTGGACGGTGCGCTGCGCGGTCCGGGAACAGGTGATCACCTGGCTCACGGAGAAGCACCCCGACGCCCTGCCCCGCCTGGCCTTCGCGGCGGCGCCGCGGTCCGGCGACGCGCCGCTCGACGGTTCCTTCGACGGACGGTCCGCGGATCGGTCGGACGGCGGGTCCGACGGCCGCTTCGACAGCCGGTTCGCGGAACGGTCCGCCGGCCGGTTCGAGGAACGGTTCGACGGGTCGGCCGCGCGCGGTGCGAAGGGCGGAAAGGCCTGACGCGTTCCGCGCACCACGGAGGAGGGGCAGGGGTCCGACCGGACCCCTGCCCCTCCTCCGTCAGTGCGCGGACCCGTCGGCGCGGACCCGGTTCAGGACACCTCGGCGAGGGCCTGCCGGCCCGAGCGGAGGTCGGCCAACAGGCGCGCGGCGTCCGTGAGCAGCGTGCCCTGCACGGTATGGACGACCGGCGAGGCGTTCGGGGAGGTCAGCTCCCGCCGGGTCACCACGTCGAGTTCCTCGGCCGCCCCGTCGATCCTCTCGTCGAGCCGGCCCGGGTCGGTGGGGGACGTCTGGCCGATCTCCCGCATCGCGGCGGCCAGCGCGCGCAGCACCGTGCCGTAGCCGGGCCGGAAGGAAGCCGGCAGGCCGCCGAGCTCCCGGCTACCGAGGGCGTGGTGCAGGGCCCGGGTCATCGAGCGCAGGTGATCCGTGGCACGTTCCGCGATGGTGATCGCCTCCCGCGCGCGGGTCAGCGCCAGGTTCGCGCCGTCGATGCTGCGCCGCGGGTTCAGGTGACCGTTCTCGATCTCGGCCTCGATGCCGTTCCGGATGCGCTCGCACTCGGCGGACAACAAGTGCCCGTCCCGGCGCCACCGGCCCAGCCGCTCCCGATCGGGGTCGCTCGCTTCGAGGGCGTCGGCCAGGTCGTCCAAACGCTCGCTCATGGTGGCGTAGAGGTCCGCGACGGCCTGCTGCCGGTGACGCGCGTGCCGGGCCGGAGCGAGGACGAAGTGCGCCGTGAGACCGCAGAGCGCGCCGATGCCCACGGACCCGGCCAGGTGGCCGATGTAGCCGATCTGACCCTGGCCGGACGAGAACGCGAAGAACCCGACGATGGCGACCTGGGTGCCCTGCCGCCCCAGCCGTTCGATCCGCCCGACGCACAGCGCGAGCAGCGTGAGCAGGCCGAACGACCATCCGTGGATGCCGGCGACCGCAGCCAAGGTGGCGGCGAGCAGCGCACCGGCCGCCACCGCCAGCAGGTACTGGACGCAATCGCGCACCGAGCGGTACACGGTCGCCTGCAACGCCAGCAGCGCGGTGAACGGTGCGAACGTCGAGACCGCCGGCGGCAACAGGTACCGCGCCGACACCCAAGCGGCCATCGCCGCGACGACCGTCTTGGCGCCGAGGATCAGCTCGTCCCGTTCGCTCCCCGCCGCGCGCACGGCGCGCCGTACGTACCCCGCCCGATCCGCGGCAGCCGCCCTCAATCGATCCCGCACATCCACCCACTCGGGCAAGACGGACCACCTCCACGGGCCCGTATGCCCCGCACCCCGGAGGGAAACGTCGGGCGGCGGCGCACGACCCCGGTGTGCAGGACGTCACGCTCCTGAACGGGAGGTCCCCGAGTTCCGGGACGCCGTCCAGCTCCCGGCCCCGGTGCTGCCCGGGCTGCTGAGCGGACTGAACGGACGGGGGCGGGACGGAACGACCTGTGGGAAACGAGGTAGTCCAGCTGCTGCTTCGTCTGTTCCTCCGAAGATCGACGCGCGCTGGGTGATGTGCCCCGCGGAGGGCAGTCGCAGGGTGTCGCCCATCGCCGCGGCCCGCTCGGCGGGCCGCATACGCACCCGGAGGTACGCGGTGTCCGGTACGGCTCTGCCCTTGGCCACGCTCCCCGTCGGTCTGCTGGCCCTCCCCGGCGTCTACCAACCGCAGGCGGACACCCGGCTCCTGGCCGAAGCGCTCACCAACGAGGACCTGGGTCCCCACAAGCGCGTCCTGGAAATCGGTACCGGCACCGGGGCGCTCGCCCTGCACGCCGCGGGCAGGGGAGCACGCGTCACGGCGGTCGACGTCTCCTGGCGCGCGGTGGCGACGGCGCGGCTCAACGCCCTGCGCCGACGGCTCGCGCTGCGCGTGCTGCACGGGGACTTCGAAGCACGCGCCGCGGGCCACCGCTACGACCTGGTGATCAGCAACCCGCCGTACGTCCCCGCTCCCCAGGCCCGGCTGCCGTCGCACGGCCCGGAGCGGGCCTGGGACGCCGGTCTCGACGGACGCGGGGTCATCGACCGGATCTGCGCGGGCTCCCGGGACCTGCTGCATCCCGGAGGCGTCCTGCTGATGGTCCACTCCGCGATGTGCGGGGCGCAGGAGACCGTCGACCGACTGGCCCGCACCGGGCTGTACGCCGAGGTCACCGCGACGGCGACCGTGCCGTGGGGCCCCGTCCTGCGCTCCCGACGCGCCTGGCTGGAGCAGCAGGGCCTCGCGGCCGAGGCCGAGCAGTGGGAAGAGCTGGTGGTGATCCGTGCCCAGTACCTCTGACAGCGCCCCGAGCGGAACCGGTGGCAACCCGGCCCGTGACGCCGTCCCGCACGAGGCGCGCCGAGCCCCCGCGGACGGACGGGCCCGCCGGGTGTCGGTGGACCCCCAGGGCCCGGTCCTGGTAGAGGGGCCGGTCGAGATCGTCCTGGACGACGGGACGGTCGCCCGGTCCGACCGCTTCATGGTCGCGGTGTGCACCTGCCGCCGCAGCCGCACCTACCCCTGGTGCGACACCAGCCACCGCCGTCGCGAGCGCGCCGCCGCGACCCCCGACGACAGGAACGCCCGATGACTCCTCCCGCCCCGAGCACGACGGCGACCGCCGCCGGCCCCCGTCTCGTCGAGGGGCGGGGTGAGCTGTCCCGGGCCGTGATCGACGCCCTCCGATCGGGCGGGTCCCCGACGTACACCCCCGGGTCCGTAGGGCGGGCCGACCCCTGGGGCGACGACCTCCAGCTCGCCCTCTACCTCCTCTACGAGCTGCACTACCGGGGCTTCGACGGCGTGGACGACGAGCGGGAGTGGGACCCGGACCTCCTGCGGCTGCGCCGGGAGCTGGAGGACCGCTTCCGGCACGCCCTGCGCACCGAGCTGTCCGACGTGCCCCGCTCGGTCGAGGAAGCCTTCGCCCCCCTGCTCGTCGAGCCCGTCGACCTCTCCGGCAGCCTCAGCCGCCACCTCGAAACCGACGGCGAGCTGTGGCAGCTGCGCGAGTACGCAGCCCTGCGCTCGCTCTACCACCTCAAGGAAGCCGACCCCCACGCCTGGGTGATCCCCAGGCTCACCGGACGGGCCAAGGCCGCCATGGTGGCCATCGAGTACGACGAGTTCGGGGCCGGCCGGGCCGACCGCGTCCACGCGCGGCTCTTCGCGGAGCTCATGACCGACCTGGGACTCGACCCCACCTACGGCCACTACCTGGACCAGGGGTCGGCCCCGCTGCTCGCCACCGTGAACCTGATGTCCCTCTTCGGCCTGCACCGGGCGCTGCGCGGAGCCCTCGTCGGCCACTTCGCGTGCGTCGAAGTCACCTCTTCGCCGGGATCCAGGCGGCTGGCCAACGCCATGCGCCGCTGCGGGGCCGGACCGGCCGCCGAACACTTCTACGCCGAGCACGTGGAAGCCGACGCGGTCCACGAGCAGATCGTCCGCCACGAGGTCATCGGCGGCCTCCTGGCCACCGAACCGGAACTGGAAGCGGACGTCGCGTTCGGCTGCGCGGCGACGGTGTTCCTGGAGGACCGCCTCGCGGACCACATCCGTGGCGCCTGGGACCAGGGACGCAGCGCCCTGCGCACGCCCCTGCCCGAGCACTGACGGCCCCTCCCGAAGAGAGACGTCGGCGGCGCCCGGGGCTCACGCCCGGAGCGCCGCTTCGACGTCCGGCGTGCTGGACGAGGAGCCCGAGCAGACCGGAGTCGGCGTGGACGATGCCGGAGACGTCGACGATCGTCCGCGGGGCCGGCGCGGACCGGGCGGCGGCAACGGCCCTGCGCAGCGGCGCCACGGCGCCAGAACGAGCACGCGGCAGCCGTCCGCGCGGCTGGGCAACCGGGTCACGCCCGTCCCCCCGCGCACGGCGGCCCGCCAGGACCGGAAGGTCGGCCCACCGCCCCGACGGGGGCGCGCGGCCCGGCCGGGGCGGACGCCCCAGCGGAACCTCATCGTGCACCCGCTCCCACGGAGCCGGCGCGGGCCTGACGGAGAGCCCCGCCGGCATCCACCGTCGACGTCATCGGGGAGCCGCTCCGTGGCCGAACCAGTGACCACGACGCCGAGGCTCCTCCGCCACCGGCTCGCCGGTCGCGGGACGGACGTCGTCGCCCGTCCCGGTCATGGCGCGGGCCTCGTCACGCTGCTTGATCAGGTCTTCACGCTCGCGGTCGACGACGACCGACTCGCGCCGGGACGCGCCGAGCTCACGTCGGGCACGCGCACGGCGGGCCGAACGCCGGGCACCGAGCATCACCAGCGCCAGGCCCAGGAGGGCCG
Organism: Streptomyces sp. NPDC048383; assembly: GCF_040651775.1. Classification (NCBI taxonomy): domain Bacteria; kingdom Bacillati; phylum Actinomycetota; class Actinomycetes; order Kitasatosporales; family Streptomycetaceae; genus Streptomyces; species Streptomyces sp. NPDC048383. The sequence continues at coordinate 69,069 of NZ_JBEZKS010000002.1, read as the reverse complement.
CGGCTCCCACGATGATTCCGATCAGGAACAGGGATCCGGTCGAGCCGGTGGCGTGGTAACCGAGGATCGAGAAATCACCACCGGCGTCGAGCGCGTGTCCCGCGCCGAAATTGCCGAAGATTCCGATCAGGCCGACGATGGCGGCCACGATCAGGATGATGAGTCCGAGGATGAGGATCATGAAGGTGCTCCTTTGATCCGTGCCCGGTAGGGGGCCGTACACGGCTGGCGCCTACCCCTGCTGTGCACGGTCAAGCCAAACCCGGCCCCGGATGCGGCGGCGGGGCCCGACACGGCAGCAGGGCCCGGACCTCGCGTCGTCGAGGTCCGGGCCCTGCCCCGTGCGGTGCCGCTCGTGGCGGCGCCACGTCAGCTCTGTGCGGTGTCGTCACCGGTCTGCTCGGCGCCCTCGGTCACGCCCGCCTTCTCGCGCATCTTGCGAACCAGCTCCGCCTTCTGGTCGGCGGCGTTCTTGCGGTCGAGGTTGCGGTGCGGACCGTTGTTCTGCCGCTCGGCGCGGGACAGCTTCTTGCGCTGGCCGCCGCCCTGGCCCACGGGGTTGTTGATGTTCTTGCTGTCGGTCACGGGTTCTCCCGGTGATGCGGTGAAGTGATCTGGGGATTCATCGGTGGGGGACGGGCGCGGCGACGTCGAAGGGCGTCAGCAGGGGCCCATCACGCGCTCACTCGTACATCGGGTTTTGGAAGAACATGACAAAGACATTACCCGTTCCCCCCGGCCCCGCACGCCACCCAGAACCCGTCGGAGCCCGCCCTCCACCCGGCCTCCCACTCCTTGGGGAGCCCCTACGGCAGCGTCGAGAACCCACCACTCCTCGACCCCCGGCACGACGCGAATGTCGTGGGCCCGTCACGGTCCCGAGCCCGGCCCCCCACCCGTGGTCAGGCGGGCGAGGCGGCCCGCGCGGCGTGGTGTGTGTACAGTCGGCTCGCCCCTGCGCCGGACGGACGTCAGGGCGTGCGAGCCCGGCGACCGGTGAGGTGGAGTGATGACGAGCACATGTAGCGAATCAGAAGGAGCCGGAGTGTCGGCCGCGCCCGCCCCGGGGTCGGACGACGCGAAGCAGCGGATGCGGCGCCGCCTCGAAAGACTGATCGGCATCGCCGCCACCGAGGGCAACTCCCTGGTCGTGCTGCGCAACGGGGACGAGATCTTCGCCGGGATGCTCGCCGCGATCAGCGCCGCCGAGCACACCGTCGACATGATGACGTTCGTGTACTGGCGCGGGGAGATAGCCCGCCGCTTCGCCGAGGCCTTGGCCGACCGGGCCCGTAGCGGGGTCCGGGTGCGCCTGCTGCTGGACGGCTTCGGCAGCCGGCTGATCGAACAGGACCTGCTGAAGATGATGGAGGACGCCGGGGCCGAGGTGACCTGGTTCCGCAAGCCGCTCCAGCTCTCCCCGCTCAAGCAGAACCACCGCTGTCACCGCAAGGTGCTGGTGGTCGACGAGGAGACGGCCTTCACCGGTGGCGTCGGCATCGCCGAGGAATGGTGCGGCAACGCACGGAACGCCGACGAATGGCGCGACACCCACGTCCAGGTGCGCGGTCCGGCCGTGGACGGGATCGCCGCGGCCTTCGCCCAGAACTGGGCCGAGTGCCACGACACCCTCTTCGACGACCGGGACCGCTTCACCGAGCACACCCCGTGCGGCGACGCGGTCGTCCAGGTGGTCCGCGGTTCGGCCAGTTTCGGCTGGCAGGACATGCAGACGCTGATGCGCGTCGCCATCGAGTCCGCCCAGCACCGGTTCCGCCTCGCCACCGCCTACTTCGCCCCCGACGCCTACTTCATCGAACTCCTCTGCGCCGCCGCCCGCCGCGGAGTCGAGGTGGAGATCCTGCTGCCCGGCCCCCACACCGACAAGCGCGTCTGCCAGCTGGCCGGTCAGCACTTCTACGCCGACCTCCTCGCCGCCGGAGTCAAGATCTTCCAGTACCAGCCGACGATGATGCACGCCAAGGTCATCACCGTCGACCGGATCGCCGCGCTGACCGGCTCCACCAACTTCAACCGCCGTTCCCTGGACCACGACGAGGAAGTCATGCTCGCGGTCCTGGACGAGACGTTCACGGCCACCCTCGACGGCCACTTCGACGAGGACCTCCAGGCCAGCGTCCGCATCGACGAGGCCCGCTGGAGCCGTCGCACCCCGGCCCAACGACTGCGCGAACTCGCCGTCACCCCCATCCGCCGCTTCCTCTGACGCCCACGGCGCTTCCTCGGGGCGGACGGTGCGGGGGAGCGGTCTCAGGGGACGAGTGCCGCGCGCAGGCGGGCCAGCGTCAGGCGGGCGGCGGGGGAGCGCAGGTCCGGGCGGATGGCGAGGCCGAGGCAGGCGTGCGTCGCCGCGTCGGTGATGGGCAGGGGGCGCATGCCCTCGTCGGCCCCCGAGGACGGACTCAGGACCGCGACCCCGGCCCCTCGTCGGGCCAGTCCCAGCAGCGTCAGTGGGGAACTGGCCTCGACGTCCACCCGCGGTTCGATCCCCGCCCGCAGGCACGAGCGTTCGTACGCCTCGCGGATGCCCGTGCCGTGCGGTAGGCAGAGCACCTTCTCCTCCTGGACGTCGGCGAGCCGCACCGGTGTCCGGCCGAGCCGGTGCCCCTCGGGCACCACCACGGCGATCGGCTCGTCGATGATGACGCTGACGTCCAACTCGGGCTCGGGCCGCCCGGCGAACGCGATCAGGGCGAGGTCGAGGGAGCGTGCGAGCACCTGGGACCGCAGGGCGCGGGAGTCGCCCTCGTGCAAGCTGAGGACGATGCCGGGGTGGGCGCTGCCGAGCTCGGCGACGGCGTCCAGGAAGCCGGGGATCGAGCAGCCCGTGATCATGCCCAGGCGCACCCGTCCCCGAGCGGCCTGGGCGAATGCGGCCGCCGTGTGCTCGATGCTGTCGAGCGTCGTCAGGGCCTCCCGGGCGAGTGGCAGCACCGCTTCGCCCGCGGCCGTCAGCCGTACCCTTCGCCCCGAGCGCTCCAGCAGCTGCTGCCCCAACTCCTTTTCGAGCTTACCGACTTGAGTGCTGATGCCCGACTGGCTGACATGCAGTCGCGCCGCCGCGGCCGTGAACGTGCCCTCGTCCACCACCGCGGCGAGGTACCGGAGCTGATGGATTTCCATAAGCAGTGATGATACTGCACATCGCAACCATCTATTGGACGGATGGGACGGGGTCCACCAGCATGGACCCATGACGACTCCGGCACAGCTTTCCGAGACGTACTTCTCCGCGTGGCAGGCGGGCGACTTCGACACCTTGCGCGCGATCCTGGCCGACGACGTCGAATTCGTCGGCACGCTCGGCCGCGCCTCCGGCGTCGAGGACTGCCTCGGCGGCCTGCGCGGCCTGCGCCGGATCCTGGAACGGATCGAGGTGCACGCCCGGGTGGCGAACGACACGGACGTGATCACCTGGTTCGACCTGCACACCGGGGGTGCGCAGCCCACCCCGACGGCGAACTGGAGCCACGTGGAGAACGGGAAGATCAGCAGGATCCGGGTCACCTTCGACCCGCGGGAGCTGCTCGCGACACTCGAACGGTGACCGACCGCCGCCGGGCGGGCGACGCCCTCAGGGACTCGGTGGCGGGGCCGGTGGTGGGGCCGGTGGTGGGGTCATCGCCCAGCGGATGACCTTCGTCAGCGCGTGGCCGCTCGGGCGCACGCAGAACCGCTCGGCGCGGGGGGCGTGGGGCAGGTCGAGGGGGAGGCGGGCCCAGAGCGGCAGCAAGGAGACCGCGTTCACGGCCAGGAGGGCGTACGGCGCTCTGACCGGCCAGGGCAGCGGGGGCTCGCGCAGGATGAAACGCGCCGCGTCCCGGGCCTCGGGGGTGGCCCGCAGCTCGGGCCGGTACGCCGTCAGGCGGGCGGCGAGCTCCGCCCGGTCGCACGGGGGATCCGGTACGCCGAGCGCGCGGGCGACGCGCGCCGTGTCGGCGAGGTAGCCGTCGCAGCCCTCCGCCGTCAACGGGTGGGCGCCGAAGCGCTGGTGGGCGCGGAGGAAGCTGTCCACCTCCGCCACGTGCACCCACCCCAGGAGGTGCGGATCGGCGGCGTGGTACGGCTCGCCGGAGGACGTCGTCCCGCGCACGCGTTCGTGCACGGCCCGCACCCGCGCAACGGCCTCCTCGGCGTCGCGGGCGGTGCCGTACGTGGTGACGGCCAGGAAGGTACTGGTGCGCTGGAGGCGGCCCCAGGGGTCGCCGCGGAAACCCGAGTGGGCGGCGACGGCGGCCATCGCGAGCGGGTGCAGCGACTGGAGGAGCAGCGCGCTCAGCCCCCCGATGAACATCGAGGCGTCGCCGTGGACGGTACGGATGGGCCGTTCGGGCCCGAACCAGCGCGGTCCGGGAGTGCCGTGGATGCGGGCACGGGTGGCGGGGCCGGAGGGGCCGGCCACCCGACCGAAGAGGCCCGCGCCGATCCGCTCCCGCAGGTTGCGGACCGGGGACACGGACGCGTTCATGCCCCCATGGTGCCTCCACACCCGCACCCCGCGCGGAGACATGCCAGTGATCCGCGACGAGGAACCCGGGCGCGGAGCGCGGAGAGGAAAACCGGCGGACCGTTTCCTGTTCCGTGAGACATAGACTGTCTCACTGCCGAACAGCCGAAAATCCATCTCGGCCGAAGTGCATATTCGCCGGGTCCGTAGCTACGGCGTCGGCGCCGCAACGACAGCCGCCGACCGCCTGACGGCGCCGCGCCGCGCCGCGAGGGCCCGCCGGGCCCGGGCCGTCCCGGCCGTCGGCGCTACTCCTCGCGCCTGGCGATCAGCCGGTACGCGTTCGTCAGCCGTAGCCGGCCCGCCAGTGGGCCCGCGGCCACCCGGTCCAGCAAGGTCGCCGCCAGCAGCAGCGGCACCCCGGCGAGCAGCACGGCCGTACGCAGCACCCGCCGCCCGGCCCCGGGCGGCGGAGACAGCCACGGGAGGTCCTCGCGCGGGGCGACCGAGTCCAGCGCCACCCACGCGGCGGCCACCAGGTCGACCGGGTCGTGCGCCTCGGCGTGTTCCTCGGCCAGGACCGTGAAGCCGGTCTCCGTCAGCCGCCGGCGCAGGCCCGCCACCGGCATGAGGTGCAGGTGTTGTGGCTGCAACCAGGGCAACCACCAACGGCCCAACAGTCGCGCGAACCTACTCTCGGGATCCGGCACGTCGATGACCAGCAGACCACCCGGCCGCAACACGGCGCGGGCGGCGTCCAGTTCGCGCTGCGGGACGTCGCAGTGCTCCAAGTAGTGGAACATGCTCACCACGTCGTACGAGCCGGGCAGCCGATCGGCCAGCTCGGGGAACGACCCCCGGCGCCCCAGGCGCACCCGACCGGCCCGTTCGGCGAGTTCCGCGCCGTCGGAGCGGTCGAGCCCGTCGAACGTCACCGCGGGGAGCACGGCGCGGGCGCTCTCGCAGAAGTGGCCGTGTCCGGTGCCGACGTCCAACCACTCGGCGGGCCCCACGAGGTGCCTCCGTACGGACAGCGCCCGGGACCGGTAGGAGCCGCTGCGGCCGCCGAACACGCCGCCGAGCCGCTCCTCGCCGAGGCCGTCGTAGAAGTCGCGGTAGTAGAAGGCGAGTCCGCGCTCGTTCAGCCGCGGGTTCTGGAACAGGTGCCCGCAGTCGTGGCAGCGGTCGAGGGCGAAGTCACCCGGCTTGTGCTGGAACAGGTCGGTGGTGCGCAGGTGCCCACCGAGCCGCGCCGAGCCGCACCAGGGGCACCGGTGGGCGCGCGGCGCGAAGAACGCCTCGGTGCCGTCGGCCAGTTCCTCGCGGTAGGCGGCGCGCAGCTCGGCCACCCGGAGCGTACGGGCCTTGCGGGATGCGGCGCTCATGTCTCGTCCTTCCGACCGTCGGCGAGTCGTTCCAGGTGGCGGGCGGCGGCCAGGGCGCCCCCGGCGCCGCGGAAGGCCCGCGCGATGGTCCGGGCCGCCTCCCGGGGGCCCGGGTCCCGCAGGACGGTGTCGACGGCCGCTCCGATGGCGTCGGCCCCGGCCCGCGCGAAGCGGATCCGTACGCCCGCCCCGGCGTCGGCCACCTGTCCGGCGATCACCGGTTGGTCGTCGCGGATGGGCGCGACCACCAGCGGGACGCCGTGCCACAGGGCCTCGCACACGGTGTTGTGCCCCGCGTGGCAGACGACGGCGTCGGCGCGGTCCAGCAGCTCCAGTTGGGGGACCACCGGCAGGACGATGACGTCCCGGTCCGCGGGATCCGCACCCGACCCCGATCCGGCCCCCGCCCCCGCCCCCGCCCCCGCCCCGAGCGTGCCCTCCGGGTCGACGACGACGGCCTGCACCCGGTCGGCCCGGGCCCGCAACGCCTCGGCCGACCGCGCCAGGAACCGGGCCCCCGCATCGGTGTTCGCCGTCCCCAAGGTGACCAGGACCAGCGAGCGCCCAGGATCGAGCCGCTCCCAGGGGAAGGGGGCGGACGGGCGGGCGGTCAGCGACGGGCCGACCCAGCGCACCCGGTCGCCGCCCCGCACGGCCCGCCCCGCCAGCTCCGGCGTGCTGAAGGCGAGCACGAGGTGCGGGGAGAAGCGGGGGTCGCCGCTCCCCGCCGGATCACCGATCCGGGAGCGCAGGTCACGCAGCAGGGTTTCGTTCCAGGCGGCGACCCGGGGCATGGTCGCCAGGACGTCCGTGAACTCCGCCGACGTCGTCGCCGAGGTCGCCCACGGCAGCCGCAGGTCCTCGGCGACGAGGGCGCCGGCCAGCGCCTGTTGATCGGCGACGACCACGTCCGGCCGGAAGGCCGCGACCGCCTGCCGCACCCCCGGCGCCATCGCCTCGGCGAGCGGTACGAGGAAGCGCTCCCACAGGAACCGCAAGGCCTCCGGCCCCCGGATGTCCGCGGGCCGGGCGACGGCCGGCTCCCCTCGCGGCCCGCGACCCGCGCCGGGGGGCGGGCAGGGATGGACGACCGCGTCCGGGCCCGCGAGGCGGCGTACGAGCGCGGGCTCGCCCGCCCACGCCACCCGGTGGCCCCGGGACACGAGGGCGGCGGCGACCCCGACGGCCGGGTTGACGTGCCCGACCAGCGGCGGCACCACGAACAGGAAGCGGCTCACCGGGCACGCACCCCGGGACCGACGGCCGGCCGGGAGTGCCGGCCGACCCAGTCCAGCACGAGGTCCCGTACCCGGCCGGGCGCCTCCACCAGGACCGAGTGCCGGTGGCCGGGCAGCAACTCGGTCGCGCAGTGCGGGAGCAGCGACCGCATGCGGGGTGCCTGCGCGGCGAGGTCGGAATCGGCTCCGTACACGGCGAGGACCGGGCAACGGATCGCCCGGATGTCGTCGTCGTCCAGTACCGCGCTCGCCGGGATGTCCCGGGCGAGGGTGGTGTCGCGCACGAGCCGTCCGGCGGACTTCGCCAACCGGGCGGTGTGGCCGCCGTGGTGGGTGGCGATCCAGTCGAGGGCAGCGTCCTCGTTCACGTCCATCTCGTGGCGGACCCGCTCCAGCAGCCCGGCCAGCTTGACCGCCCAGGCCGCGGTGGCGGGTTCCGACTCGATCACCACCATGCCGGCGACCCGCTCCGGCCGGCGCAGGGCCTGGCCGAACGCGACGGTCCCCCCGTACGAGTTGCCCACCAGGTGCACCGGGGTCCGTATGTCGAGCCGGTCCAGGAGCGCGTCCAGGTCGTCGACGAACGTCCCCAGGGTGTACCCGCGCCGCGGCCGGCCGCTGCGGCCGTGGCCGCGGTGGTCGTACATCACGACGTCCAGACCGGCCGCGGCGAACGCCGGGGCGACGGTGAAGTAGTAGCTGGCCAGGCTGTCGGTGAGCAGGCCGTGGAGCAGTACGACGGTGGCGGCCGGGGTCGGCCCGGTGCCGGTGGGGCGGGCGGGCAGGCGCTGGACGTGCAGCCGGACGTCACCGGTGTCGACGATCGCCATGGCTCAGTCCCGTCCCGCGGCCTTCAGGCACAGGCAGACGTACTCGACGAGCCGGCCCACGCTCAGTTCGATGATCTCCTCCAGCTCCATGGAGGCCACGAACTCGGCGAAGTTGACCAGACGGCCGTAGCGGTCCTCCAGGAGGCCGGCGAGGGTGACCAGGTCGATGCTCTCCAGTTCGAGGTCGCGGCCGAACCTGGTCTCCATCCCGATCTCGGTGTCGTCGAGTCCGTACTCCCCGAGGACCTGTTCGATCATGCCCGTCAGGTCGGCGAGGACCGACGCCTCGTCGGCGCGCACGGCGTCCCTGGGCGAGGGGACCACGGGCACGGGCGGGGAATCGGCGCGCACGCCGTCGGCGGGCCAGGGGTCGGCGGGCGCGGGGTCGACGGGCGCGGGGGCGCCGGGCCGGGTGGTGGTCACGTCTGGTTCCCTTCGTTGCGGATGGTGCCCGCCGCCGGCTGGTCCGGTTCCGGGCCGGTGGTCCAGGCCACGACGTACGCCCGGGTCGGCAACCCGGGTGGGTTCGCGACCCGCTCGCAACTCACCCCGTACGTCCGGGCGGGCGCGGGCGGTCCGGCCGGTGGGCCCGGTCGGCGCACGGTCACGGTCAGCCGGTCCGCCCGCGCGGCCGTCACCGCGAAATCGCGGGGCCGGCCGGCCAGGCCGGTGCCCTCGGCCTTGGCGACGGCCTCCTTCGCGGCCCAGAACCGGGTGAACCACACGGCCGGTGAGTCCTCGCCGCCGGCGGTCACGGTCGCCAACAGCTCCCGTTCGGCCGACGAGAGCGCGGTGGCGACGGTCGCCTCGGCGGGCGCGGAGATCTCCTCGATGTCGATGCCGGGGCCACCCCGGACGTCACCGTCGCGGGGCCCGGCGCCGCCCGCCCGGGGCCGGGCGAGGGCGACGCCCGCCTCGGCGCGGTGCGCGATCGACACGTCCAGCGGCGGAAGCTCCCGGCCGTGGCGCCCGGTGACGTACGGCCGACCCGACTCCTCGTTGCGGACGAGCAACTCGGCGGGGTAGACGGGCCCCTCGCCACCCTCCCAGAGCAGTCGGCGCACCGCGTCCTTGGCGGCGATCCGGCCCAGCAGCCACTGCCGACGACCCCGGGGCGGCCGCCGCGCGTACGTCGTGCGTTCCGGGCCGCCCAGCGCGTTGCGCATGATCAGCTCCCGGGAGGCGAGGTCCGGCCAGCGTTCGTACACCAGCGACCAGCCGCCGGGCCTCGCGGCGGAGAGGGTGTTGCGGTCCGGGAACCGTTCGACCGGTCGGGTGGTGGGATCGTTGTCGAAGCGGCGGTCCTGCCAGCCGGAGAGCCGGGCCCACACCCGGCCGGAGACGGTGAGCACCGCGTCCGCTTCGAGCACCGCGTCCGTCAGGGACACGATCCGGATCACGCACTCCACCGGTGTGCCGGGGGCCGGGTGCGGGCCGAAGAAGCGCATCTCCCGCATCCGTACCGGGAAGACCACGGTGCGCTCGGTGTGCGTGGCCATGATCCAGTAGCCGAGGACCTGCCCCACGTTGTCCAGCAGCGCGCCGGGCGCCGACGGGGTGGTCAACGTGGCGCGCACGTGCCGGTCGCCGATCGCGGACAGCCGGCTCATGCCCCGGTACGCCGGGCCGTGGAACATCCACCGCTCGCGGTAGACCTGCGCGGCGGTGTGCGCGGGCACCCGCTCGGAGCCGGGGTCGGGAGGCAGCGGCGCGGCGGGTGCCGGGGCGTGGCGCTCGGCGAGCTCCACCACGGCGCGGGCGTCGGGGCCGAACGACACGGCGACCCGGTCCGGACCCCGCGGGGTCACGGTGACGGGGACGTCGACGGGGTCGGCGGCCGTCAGCCAGCGGTCGAAGCAGGCGTCGTGCACCGCCACCGCCACGTGCCCCGGCGCCGAGCGCTCGGCCGCCGCCATCAGGTGGGCGACGATCGTGGTGGCGGGCACCACGGGCCACCGGTCGGCGACGTCGGGCCAGCCTGCGCGCTGCGGGAAGAAGCAGTGGTCGAGCAGGTACGGCATGCCGTCCACGCCGATCCGGACGGTCTCCTGCCGGACGCGCGCCTCCGCGGCCCGCGCCTCCGCGGCCCGCGGCGGCGGTGGGTCCGCGGCCACCGCGCGTCGGGGTGCGGGGCCCGCCGAGCCGGTGGGTCGCGGCGCCGGCGGGCGGCGCGGCGCGGGAGCCCGCCCCGCCGCGGCGGCGATCAGGGTCGCGGCCGTCCGCGCGGTCTCGTCCAGCAGGGCCGACAGTTCGGCCGCCACCGGTGAGGCGGACGCGGCCGACCCGAGGACGGCGACCGGATCACGGGTCAGTGCCGCCACGAGCGCGGGATCGGGCGGCAGGTCCACCAGCGCCGCGCCCAGGTCGAGACGGACGCCCCGCCGGGCCGGCCCGCCCGAGGGCGCGGAGCCGGCCGGCACCGACAGCCGTCCCGTACCGTCGTCGAGCCCGCCCCCGGGCCCGTCCAACACCCGGGGGTCGGTCTCCGCCCCGGCGGTCCACAGCGCGGTGGCCACCCGCCGGAGCTGCGCCAGGCCGCTGCGGTGCGGGGAGTTGGCGGCGACGACCAAGTGGTCGCGCCCGGCCAGGGTGTCACCCACGAGGGAGCCGAGCTGCCCCGGACCGGCCTGCACGAAGGCGCGGAAACCGGCCGCGTACAGGGCCTCCGTCAGCGCGCGGAAACGCACCGGTTCGAGGAGGTGCCGGACGAACAGGGCGCGGACGGCGGCCTCCTCGGAGGGGAAGGGGGCCGCCGTGGTCCCCGACCAGACGGGGACGTGCGGGGCCCGCAGCCGCATCCGGTCGGCGGCCTCCCGGAACGGCGCCAGGCACGGTTCGAACATCGGGGTGTGGAAACCGGACCGGAACGGCAGTACGCGCACGAGCACCCCCTCGGCACGCAGTCCGATCGCGAACGCCTCCACGGCCTCCGGAGGCCCGCACACCATCGACTGGTTCGGAGCGTTGTCGTGGGAGAGGACGACGGACGGGTGCCCGCCGCCGGCCAGCACCCGGGCCACCCGGTCGGCGTGGGCGCCCACGGCGGCGTACGCGAGGTCGGCGGCCCGCACCGCCTCCGGGTCGAGGGCCGCCATGAAGGCGTCCACGGCCGCCTCCTCGTACAGTCCGCCGACGACCATCGCGGTCCATTCGCCGACGCTGTGCCCGGCGACCGCGTCGGGGACGACGCCGATGCGGCGCAGGGCCGTGTCGAGCAACCGGCCGACGGCCACGACACCGAGCCCGTGCCGGCCGAGCCCGCCGGTCCCCTCGTCGGGGAGCGGCGGCCGGGGCAGCCCGAAGTGGTCGGCGACGTCGTCCACCCGGGGCGCGAACTCCCCTTCCAGCCCCGGGAACAGGAACGCGGTCCGGCCCCCCCGCGCGCCGCCCAGGAGCGGACGCGGGCTGAAGAAGACATCGCTGCGCCCCTGCCACGCCTCGCCCTTGGCGACCACCCGCCGGGCCAGCGCGAGCCGCTTGGGCGTGGGACCGACGATGCCCAGCCGTACGGGCCCGCCGACGCCCGGCGACGAAACCGGGTCGGGGGCGTCCAACAGGGCGGCGAGCGCCTCCGGCGTCCGCGCGCCCAGCAGCAGCACCCGTTCGCTCTCCTCGACCACCACCCGGCGAGTCGCCGGGGCGGGCCGGGACGCGGCCGCGCGGGAGGGGTGGTCGCGACCGACGGGGGCCTGTTCGAGGACGACGTGCGCGTTGATGCCCCCGAACCCGAACGCGTTCACGGCGGCGCGGCGCGGCCGGCCGGGCCCGCTCGTCCAGGGCTCCGCCTCGGCCAGCGGACGGAACCGGGTGGCGGCCAGCGCCGGGTGCGGGTCCTCGCAGTGCAGGGTGGGCAACAGCGTGCCGTGGTGGACGGCGAGGGCGGCCTTCACCAGGCCGGCCACCCCGGCCGCGGGCATGGCGTGCCCGATCATCGACTTCACCGAGCCGATCACCGGCCGGTCCGCCGGACCCGCCCCGGACGCCGGCGCCGGCCCGAACACGTCCAGTAGGGTCGCCAGTTCGGCTGCGTCACCGGCCGGAGTGGCCGTGCCGTGGGCCTCCAACAGCCCGAGGGACCCGGGCTCGGCGGGATCGAGGCCCGCCGCCCGCCACGCGGCCCGCACCGCCCGGCTCTGCCCGGCGGGATCGGGATTGACCAACCCGGACGCACGGCCGTCGCTGCTGACCCCGGTGCCCCGGATCACGGCGTACACCCGGTCGCCGTCGCGCTCGGCGTCGGCGAGGCGCTTGAGCACCACCACGCCGGTCCCCTCACCGATGAGGATGCCGTCGGCGCCCCGGTGGAAGGGCCGGATGCGCTCGCTGGGGGAGAGGGCGCGCAACTGTGAGAAGACGCTCCACAACGTGATGTCGTGGCAGTGGTGCACGCCCCCGGCCAACATCACGTCGCAGCGTCCCGAAGCCAGCGCGGACACCGCCTGGTCCACCGCGAGCAGCGACGAGGCGCACGCGGCGTCGAGGGTGTACGCCGGGCCGCGCAGATCGAGCCGGTTCGCGACCCGGGACGCGGCGAGGTTGGGCACCAGACCGATCGCGTCCTCCGGCCGATCGGGCCCGAGCCGCTCGGTGAACGCCGCCCGGACGCGCTCCAGTTGATCCGCGTCCAGACCCGGCACGAGGTCCCCGAGGGTCCGGACGAGCTGGCGCGCCGTACGGACGCGCTGGTCGAGCCGGACCAACCCCGGCGTGAGGTAGCCGCCGCGCCCCAGCACGATCCCGACCCGGTCGCGGTCGGGCAGCCGCCGCGCGCCGCCCGCGTCCGCGAGGGCGCTCGCCGCGACGTGCAGGGCGATCAGCTGGTCCGGTTCGGTACCGGGCACCGAATGCGGCACGATCCCGAACCGGGTCACGTCCACCTCCGCGACGGCGTCGACGAAGCCGCCGCGCCGGCAGTACACCCGGTCGGCCGCGGCAGGCTCCGAAGCGCTGCCCGGGTGGTAGTAGTCGCGGTCCCAACGCCCCGCGGGTACCTCACCGATCACGTCGACGCCGGCCCTCAGGTTGTGCCAGTACGTCGCCAGGTCGGGCGCACCCGGCAACATCACCGCCATGCCCGTGATCGCGACGGGGGCGTGGGCGGCGCCCTCGTGGGAAGGGAGGGTCATCTCACCACTCCGAGGCGGTGTGGACGACCGCGCGGACGCTCTCCTCGCCCCAGGCGAGCTCCCGCAGCAGGGCCAGGGCGCCTTCCTCGGGGTCGATGAGCGCGATCCCGCGCTGCGCGTAGTGCCGCGCCAACTCGGGGCCGACCATGCCGGTGTGGTCCTCGGACGGAGCCCACGGCCCCCAGTGGACGGTCAGCGCGCGGCCCCCGGTCCGTGCGGCCCAGGCGGAACCGAGCGCCTCCAACGCGTCGTTGGCCGCCGCGTAGTCCGCCTGACCCCGGTTTCCGAGGACGGCGGCGATACTGCCGAACAGCACCACGAACGCGGGCCGCCCGGGCAACTGGTCCACGGCGGCGAGCAGCGCCGCGGCGCTCTCGGTCTTGGTGCCGAAGACCCGCTCGAACGAGGCGACGGACTTCTCCTCCATCAACCGGTCCTCGATGACCCCGGCGGCGTGCACCACCCCGTCGACGCGCCCGTACTCGGCGTGGATCTCCTTGACCGCCTGCAGCACGGCGGGCGCCTCCCGGCAGTCCACCCTGCGGTAGCGGGCCCGACCACCCGCCGCGTGCAGCGCGTCCAACGTCGCCGTCACCTCGCGCCGGGCCAGGACCAGGTCGGCGGCGCGGTCGACCTCGGCGGGAGCGCCGTAGCGGCCCGTGCCCGCGAGCACGGCCCGCAGGGCCGCCCGGTCGGCGGCGCCGGCGGTCTGCGGATCCTCGGGCCCCTCAGGCGCCGGAGTGCGGCCGAGGAGCTCGATCCGGCACCGGGAGGCGGTCGCGAGGGCGACCGCACACCGCGCGGTGATCCCCCGGGCACCGCCGACGAGGACCACGACGCTCTCCCGGTCCAGACCCAGGGCCGCCACCTCGGCCGCGCCCTCCCCGGCCGGCCCCGCTCCCGTGCTGCCCAGGGCGCCCAGCGGCGCGGCGGTCAGCTCCGTCGTGAACCGGCCGGTCACGGTGCGCAGCACCACGGGCGCGGCGTCGTCCGCGAGGAGTTCGGCCACCAGCGCGTCCGCCGCGCCGGCCGGTGACGCGGCGGCGCCCAGGTCCAACCCGACGCCGCGCACGCCCACGGCCGGGTATTCCCGGGCCGCGGAGCGCACCAGGCCGTCCACCCCGGCGGCCCGGATCCCGGGCACCGCGTGGGCGAGGAGCAGCCGGCGGGGTCCGCCGCGCAGGAGGTCCCGCACCAGCGGGAAAGCGGCCGGCAGGAACGGTGCGCCGTCCTCCCCGAGGGCCGCCAGCACGACGACGCCGTCCACCGGCCCGTTCGCTTCGTCCGGAACCTGCTCGGCCGCGAGCACCACCGGCTCGGCGCCGAGCGCGGCCAGCCGGGCGGACAGGTCCGCCGCCAGCCCGCGGAAGGCGCCGGTGCCGTCGCCGACGAGGGCGTACCGTGCTCCGGCGAGCGCGGCCCGTCCTGGCCCGGGCGCCGGCTCGGGCAGCGGGACCGGCAGCATCCGGAACCGGCGGGGGGCGGCGACCAGGAGCGGCCCGGCCGCCGTCGGCGCCTCGTGAGACGCCGGTACCGGCTCCGGCTCCGGCGTCGGCGGTTCCGGCGCCGGCGTCGCCGGTGCCGCCGTCGCCGCGACGTCGGAGGGGGCGACGACCCGGGTGACCAACCAGTGCGCGATCGCCGAGGCGGTCCGGGCGCGGGTCAGTTCCTCCAACTCCGCGTCGTCCAAGGCGAGCGCGGCGGACCCGTCGAGAGCGCCGCCCAGGCGCCGGGCCAGCTCACCGGCGATCTCGGCGCGCTTGATGGAGTCGACACTGAGGTCGGCCTCCAGATCGAGGTCGGGCTCCACCATGTCCAGGGGGTAGCCCGTGCGCTCGCTGATGAGCTCCATCACCGTCCGCAGCACCCCCTCCTCGGTGAGCGCCCCGGACCCCTCGGAGCCGGCCGCGACCCCCGCCGGGACCACCTCCACCACGGCCGGCGTCGGCGGTACGGACCCGGCGTCCGGCACGGCGTACGCCGTGGGGGCCGCCGGGAGCTGCGGCGATGCGTGCGGCACCGAGTGCTGCACCGCCTGTGGCGCCGTCCCGCCCACCAGGGGTCCCGCCTCCGGGGCGGTCCCGAAGTAGGCGAGCAGCACGTCGCGTTGCGCCGCGATCATGTCCCGACTGGTCCGGAGGAACTCGGCGACGAGGGCGTCGGCCGTACCGGGCGCCGGCTGACCGGGGTTCGTTGTCACGGGGATCTCCACGACTCGTCGGGCGGGCGCGAGGGCGCCGGGGAGGGTGTCGCCGGCGGCGGTGCGTACGAGGTGTCCGTCCACCGTCCAGCCGGGCCGGCGCGGTGCGGCCGTCCGGTCGATGTCGACGGCGTCCCGGCCCCGGAACATCCAGTCCGTGACCACCGGCAGTCCGGCGACGGCGAGCCGGGCGAGCGCCTCCAGCAGGTCCGGGAGGCCGCTGCCGGGCCGGGGCTCGCAGGCGACGACGCGGTGCGGGCGCTCGCCGAGGATGTCGGCGACGAGTCGGGTCAGGACCCGGCCGGGACCCACCTCCACGAAGGTGCGCGCACCCGCCTCGTACATCGCCTCGATCTGTGCCACGAAGCGCACCGGGGAGCCGATCTGCGCGGCGAGTTCGTCGCGCACGGCCTCGGCGCCGGCCTCGTACGGGCGGGCGGTACGGTTCGCCCAGACCGGGAACTCCGGCTCATGGAGCGGTTGTTGCTGGAGCACCTGGCGGAATGCGGGGCCGGCGGAGGCGAGCAGCGGGCTGTGGAAGGCGCACGCGACCGGCAACCGCTTCGCGCCGAGACCGGCGTCGCGCAGCGACCGCAGCGCCGCGTCGAGGGCGTCGGTGGGGCCCGAAAGGACGCTCTGCCGAGGGGCGTTGTGGTTCGCGAGGACGAGTCCCTCCGGCAACCGCGGGCCGAGGACCCGCTCGATCTCCTCGGGTGTGGCCGCGACGGCGGCCATGGCGCCGGGATCGTCACCGGCCGCGCCGAGCACGGCGGCCGCGCGGGCCGCGCTGAGGTCGGGCAGGGCGTCGGCGTCGATGACGCCCGCGGCGCACAGGGCGACGAGCTCGCCGTAGCTGTGACCGGCGGCCAGGTCGGGGCGGACACCGGCCCGGGCGAGGACGTCGTACACGGCCAGTTCCACGATGCCGAGGGCCGGTTGGGCGGCCCGGGTGTCGGTCAGCGCCAACCGCGCCCGCTCCCGCCCGGCGTCGTCGAACGAGGCCGGCGGGTGCAGGGCGGCGGGGACGTGCCCGCCGCCACCCGTGTCCAGCAGCCGGCCGAGTTCCGGAAAGGTGGTGAACAAGTGCGCCGACATGCCGGGGCGTTGGCTGCCCTGACCCGGGAACAGGAACGCCGTGCGGCCGGGGTCCTCGCCCGCCCGCTCCGCGAGGTGGACCTCCGGCGACGGCCGACCGGCGGCGCCCACCGGAAGGCCTGCCGCGTCCGGGGCGGCGGTCGCGTCGGACGGCACGTCGCCCGGGGCGTCGGACGGCTCGTCGTCGAGCGCGTCGAGGGCGTCGAGCGCGGCCCCGAGCCGCCGGCGCAGATCGGCCGTGTCGTGCGCGACGAAGGCGGCCCGTACGGGTCCCTGGGCGCGGACGGCGCGGTGCGAGGCGGTGGCGGCCAGGTCACGCAGCCGCCACGGAGCCGTCCCGGCGTCGACGGCGACGACGAGGTCGAGCAACTCGGCGACCGCGCGGCGGGCCCCGTCCGCGGTGACGCCCCGGAAGGTGAACAGCTCCGCCGGCCAGAGGTCCCGTGAGTGGACCGGCGGCGGCCCGTCGCCGCCGTGCGCGGCGAGCACGACGTGGAAGTTGGTGCCGCCGAAGCCGAAGGCGCTCAACCCCGCGAGCCGCCGCTCGGCCGGGCCGGGCCACGGCAGCGCCTCCCGGTGGAAGACGAACGGGCTCCCGCCCTCCTTCCAACCCGGGACCGGCCGCTCCAGGTGCAGCGTGGGCGGCCGGACACCGGTGTGCAGGGCGAGGGTGGTCTTGATCAGCCCGGCCAGCCCCGCGGCGCACTTGGTGTGCCCGATCTGCGACTTCACCGACCCCAGGACGCACGCGCCGCTCACCGCGCCCGCTTCGGCGAACACCTCGGTGAGCACGCCCAGTTCGGTACGGTCGCCCACCACGGTGCCGGTGCCGTGCGCCTCCACCAGGGCGACCTGCGCGGGCGAGACCCCCGCGTTGCGGTAGGCGCGCTCCAGCGCCGCGCGCTGCCCCTCCGGACGGGGCGCCGTCAGCCCGAGCGAGCGGCCGTCGCTGGAACTGCCGACGCCCTTGATGACCCCGTACACCCGGTCACCGTCGCGCTCGGCGTCCGCGAGCCGCTTGAGGACCACGCAGGCGACGCCCTCCCCGAGGACGATGCCGTCCGCGCCGGCGTCGAACGGACGTGACCTGCCGGTGGGCGAGAGCGCGTGCACGGAGGTGAACAGGGCGTAGTCGTTGATGCCGTTGTGCAGGTCGGCGCCCCCGCACAGCATCAGGTCGCTGGTGCCCAGCACCAGTTCCTTGCAGGCGGCGTCGACGGCGGCCAGCGAGGAGGCGCAGGCCGCGTCGACGGTGTAGTTGGCGCCGCGCAGGTCGAGGCGGTTGGCCACCCGTCCGGAGATGACGTTGGCGAGCATGCCGGGGAAGGTGTCCTCGGTGAACCGCGGCAACTGCTCGTCGAGTTCGGCGGGGACGTGTCCGTAGTAGGAGGGGAGCACCGCCCGCAGGGTGGTGGCGTTCGACAGGTCGCTGCCCGCCTCGGCGCCGAAGACGACACCCGTCCGCGTGCGGTCGAAGGCCCGGCCCGCCTCACCGTACCCGGCGTCCTCCAGGGCGCGCCGGGCCGATTCGAGGGCCAGGAGCTGTACGGGCTCGATGTTGCCCAGCGAGGCCGGCGGGATGCCGTAGCGCAGCGGGTCGAAGGGGATCCGGGGCAGGAAACCGCCCCACTTCGAGGCGCTCGCGGCTCCCGGTTCGGGGGAGTGGTGGACGGCCGGGTCCCAGCGCTCCGGGGGGACTTCGGTGACGGCGTCCCGGCCGTCCAGCACCAGGGCCCAGAAGGCGGCCAGGTCCGGCGCCTGCGGGAACATGCAGGCCATGCCCACGATCGCCACGTCCAGCGGTGCGGGTACGGACTCGGCGGCGGCGGTCTCCGCGCCGGCCGGGCGGTCGGCGCGGAGTGCGGTGGAACGCCGGCCGAGGAAGGCGGCGGCCCCGTCGGTGACGGAGGCGTGCAGCGCGGCGACGGTGGTGGTCGTGTCGCGCAGCGCCGCCACCTCACCGGCCATGAACATGCCCTCGGCGTACTGGCGTTCCTCGTCCACCAGCGTCAGGACCCCGTCGGCGTCGCGTGCGACGCCCTTGCTGGCGATGCGCAGCCGGCCGACGTTGAGCCGCTCCAGGCGCTCCCAGATCTCGCGTCCGGGCACTCCCTCGGCGCGCAACCGGGCCTCCACGTCGCGGAAGCCGTCGCTGAACGGGCTGGGCACGCACCGGGTGGCGTGCCCGGGGGCGGTGCGCAGCAGCGCGGTCCGCTCCGCGGCGAGGACCTGCCGTTGGAAGAGGGGGCGTACGGCCCCGCAGGCGACGGCTTCCTCGGTGAACAGGTAGGCGGTGCCCATCAGGACACCCACCGCGCAGCCGCGAGCGGCGAGCGGGGCGGCCAGTGCGGCGACCATGGCCGCCGAGCGGGAGTCGTGGACGCCGCCGGCGAGGAACACCTCGATACCCGCCGCATCGCCCTGGCCCTGCTCCCCGGCCCCGTTCCGGTCCATCCAGTCGCCGATCACGGCGAGTTGGGCCTCCCAGAGCGGGAAGCTGTTGCGCGGCCCGACGTGGCCGCCGCATTCGGCGCCCTCGAAGACGAACCGCCGGGCGCCCTGCTCCAGGTACTGGCGCAGCAGCCCGGGGGAGGGCACGTGGAGGAAGGCCTTGATGCCGTCGGCGTCCAGCGCCCGTGCCTGCGAGGGTCGGCCCCCGGCGATGATGACGTGGGTGGGCCGGTGGGCGCGTACGGCCTCCAACTGGGCGGTACGGGTCTCCTCGGGGGCGAACCCCAGGACGCCGACCCCCCAGGGCCGGCCGGCCAGCGCGGCGCCCGCCTCGGCGAGCAGGGCATGGGCCTGGTCGCGTCCGGCGAGGGCCAGGGCCAGGAAGGGCAGGGCTCCGCCGTCGGCGACGGCCAGGGCGAAGTCCGTACCGTCGCTGACCCGGGTCATGGGGCCCTGGGCGATCGGCAGAGGGGTGCCCAGGGCCCGGCTCATGGGCGATCCGGGCAGCAGGACGTCCGCCGCGGCGTCCCCCTCAACGGCGGCCGACACCGCTTCGGACACGGCGCGTACGGCGCCCGCCGCGTCGCCGAAACGGTCCGCGAAACGGGCCGCAAGGAAACCGTCCTGGCCCACGGGCAGCAGCCGCGTGTCCGGGTCCCGGCCGCCGAGGAGAGCCGCCAACCGCCCGGGTTCGTCGGGTAGTTCGTCCACGGTCCGGGACCCGGGGGTGCGGCGGTGCAGGAACCGGTGGCCGGCCAGGACGGTGGTCTCGGAGCCGTCCATCCCCCGCAGCACGGCGGCGACGGATTCGGGAACCGCCGACTCGGCCAGGAGCGCGAGTTGGGTGTCGAGCACCACGCCCGCGGCCCCGCCCACCACGGCGGCGGCGGCCGTACCCGGCGCCATGCCGCCACAGGCCCAGACCGGTGGACCGTCGGGGCCGACCATCCGGAGCAGCTGTTGGAGCAGGACGAAGGTGCCGAGCTCGCCGATGCGGCCCCCGCACTCGCTGCCGCGCGCGATCAGACCGTGAACACCCCCGGCCAGCGCGGCCCGGGCCTCGTCCGCGCCGGTCACCTCGGCCAAGACGCGCACGCCGGACGGCAGCGCCTCGGGACGCCACGGCGCGCCGACGCCGAGCACGACCGTGTGGGGCGGCGCGCCGTCGCGGGCGAGGGCGTCGAGGGGTAATCGGCAGTGCGGACCGACGCGGACCCCGTGCCGGCCGGGCAGCCACCCGCGCAGGTCACCCCACTCCTTGCGGGCCGCGCGGTCCCCGCTCCCGAGATCCAGCACGCCGAGCCCCCCGCCGCGCGTCACCGCGGCCGCCAACCGCGCGTCGGGCTCACCGAAAGGAGTCATTCCAATGACCAGGTCCAGGACGTGCTCTGCCGACGTCATAATTCTCCGAATGTGCGATGCATTACCCGGGGGGAAATTTCGGTCAAACGAAAGCGCCGAAGGAAGGCATGGGGTCGCGCGCGCCCGCAACAGGAATTCGGGCAGTTCGGTGGACGTAGCGAAAGTAGCGGCAAGTTACTGAAGGGTCAACGCTGCGGCCCTGATCCGCAGGGGGCTCCAGGTCGCGGGCCCGCCCCCGCAACGCGTCCCATTCCGGAAATCGACGGTGCGCGTGTCATGCGACAGCAGGAATCAAAGGCGTGAATTCAACGGGCATCCGACTCGGGCACGACGCCGAAAGTACTGGTCAGTAGGGCTTTCGTCCGAGCATGATCGCATGGCGCCGTTCCGGACACCTGTCCGATTACCGTTCCCCGCCGGCCCGGGCCCGACCGCACACCGTCCGACACGGCGCCGCGCCGCCGGAGCCGGCGGGCATCGGAAGGGGGGAGCCGGGGCAGGAGGGACCCATGACCTCCTCCGCTGTCCCCGCCACACCTGACGAAGACCCGGCGTGCTACGTCGGCCTCGCATCGGCGGAAGCCGAACGCCGAGCCCGCCTGAACGGCTGGTCGCCGCTGCGCCTCCTCCCGCCGGGCTCGCTGGTGACCCTGGAGTACCTGGAAGGGCGCCTCAACTTCGAGGTCGAGGACGGCAGGGTGCGGCGCGCCTGGAAGGGCTGACGGGGCAGACGCCGGCCCGGCCGAGGGCCGCCCGCGCTCCGGTCGGGTTCGAGTCGCCTTCCGTCACCGTTCAGTCGAGGTCCAGGTCGGCGTGCACCATGTCGTGGTCCGAGTACCGGCTGGGGTGCACGCGCTGAGCCTGCGCGGTGACGTCCCGCAGGAAGACGTAGTCGAACTTGCTGCGCCAGTCGGTGGTCGGCTCGCACCCCTGGTCCGGCGACGGGTGGCACCGGAGGTCGGCGTCCGAGGCGAGCGCCCACATCCCGCCGAGTTCCGGGGCGTCCGGCACGGCGTTGAAGTCACCGAGGACGATCGCGCGGTCGTACCGGGCGACCTCCGCGGCGAGCACGCCGATCTGGTCCGCCCGGACCGCTTCCTGTCGCCGCTGGGCGAGGTGGGTGTTGAAGACGCGGACGGACCGACCGTCCACGGTGGTGGTGACCGCCATGTACCCACGGTCCTCGGAGCCGCCGTCGGGGTATTCCGCTTGCTTGTGATCCGTCATCGGCGCCGCGGAAAGAATCGCCTGACCGAAGGCACCCGGGCTCCACGGCAATCCCCCGCAACGGTTCCGGTTCTGCAGAACCATGCCGTACTCGACGTGGTAGTCGAGCCCGTGGAAGTTCCGCAGGTACTGCCGGATCTTCTCGACGTCACGCACGCACGCCTCCTGCAGGCCGATGACCTGAGGCGCGTACGTGGCGATCTCCGCCGCCCGGCCCAGGTTGTGCCCCACCCGACCGCACGGGTTGCAGATGTTCCACGTGACCACGCGGTGCGGTACGACGTCCTCGGCGGCATGGGCGGGCAGCGGCCCGGCGACGAGGGCGCTGCTCGGCGCACTGGGCCCCAGCAGCACCGCGCACACCGCGGCCATGGCGCCCGCGACCCACCACCGCATACCGGTTCCCCTCACCACGACCTCCTCGGCACGGATGCGCGCGGCGTCACCGGTGCCGGGCATCTCGTGAGCCGAGGGTAGGGGACGGGTCGCCGCCGACGCGTGCCCGCCCGGGGGTGAGGCGCACGCGCGCGACGGCCGCCGGGCACGTACTCCCGTGCCCTCCGGTCCCCGCACCGGAACTGAGCCGCCGTCATACAACCGATCGTCCTGGTTCCGCGTCCTCCTCACAGAACCGTTCCTCTTCCTCCCGGCTCCCGGGACCCCACCTACCTGCAAGGACCCTTCATGGCGCGCTCGCTCGACGGCCTCACCTTCGCCCCCACCGCCGACCAGGCTCCCGGGCAGGTCGGCCGGCAGACCCTGTTCGCGTACCACGAGAGCGACGGACAGGTCTGGGCCGAGTACGCCGGCGGCGACGTGGTGCGGGGCCACCTGGTCGGCACCCGGGCCGGCGACGGCATCGACTTCCGTTACGTCCAGCTCCGCACCGACGGTACGACCGCCTCCGGGCACTGCGTCTCCCTCGTCACGGAGCTTCCCGACGGCCGCCTGCGGCTGGAGGAGACGTGGACGTGGGAGTCCCGGCCGGGAAGCGGCACCAGCACGGTCGAACAGCTCGGGTCCGGCAGCGGGCGGGGCGGGACCCAGGACAGCGGCTGACCGGCAGCGGAACGCGACGGGCCCCCGCGGGCCCGCCGCCGCCCCGACCCGCGGCCTGCCGGCCGGGGCGGCGGCCGATATCCTGAGGTCCTCGCTCGGGGCTCTCCCCACGAAGGACAACGCGATGAACGGGCAGACCAACCGGTATCGGTGCCTCGTGTTCCTCGCGGCTCCGCTCCTCGCCTCCTCCGTCGCCCTCACCCCCGCCCCGGCGGCTTCGGGCAGCACGGTGGCGCAGCCGAGAGCCGCGCCCGTGGCGCCCGCCTGCCAACTCCTGCCGAACGGCAACGGCGGGACGGGCGGCGCACCCTCCTACAAGCTCCACCTCGGCGGATTCCCCGCGAACCAGGCGGTGCGGGTGGAGGGGCCGAAGACGTCCCTGCAGGTCAAGGTGAACGGCAAGGGCGTACTGGACCGGCAGGGTCTGCGTCACGGCGCGTACAGCGTGAGCTACAAGGCCGCCGGATCCCAGCAGGCCAAGCGCGTCACCTGCGCCACACCGCCGGCGCAGAAACCGGGCGGCGGCACGAAGGACGTACGGGTCACCCACGTCGAGGTGGTCATCCTGACGCCGGCCGGAAGCGTCATCGACTGCGCCAAGGGCACCACGGCCGAGTTCGACGGCAAGATCACGGCCACCGGAACCGGCAAGGTCCGCTACTACTGGACGTTCGCCTCCAGCTCCACCCCGGTCTCCCCGGGCTCCGTCGACTTCGCCCCGCCCACCACCGGCCACGCCCTGTTGCACGTGGTCCAGGTGCCGCCCCGGCCGAACGCCACGACGGTGAGCACCTTCGTCACCCTGCACCTGCCGGACCAGAAGATGAGCGCGCGGAGCGGACAGGTGACCTTCACCTGCGACAAGAAGTGACCGCGCGCGGCGGTGCTACTGGCTGGTGAGCCGGCCGCCTCCCCGCTCACGGCCCCCGCGGTCTGTCCGGCCATCAGTCACACGGGTGCCACGCGCAGCACGGTGGACGCCGCCCGGCGCGCGCGGGAAGCCGGGGCCGAGGCGGCGCTGCGCCGCTCGGCGGCCGACGTCACCGTCGACCACTCGTACTGACGGGGCCGAGGGCGGGGCGGGGGCTCCCCACCGGAGGGCCAACAACAAAGGCAAGGAGGGGATACGCACTCCTTGCCACTCTCAAGTTATAGCGCGCAGGGGGGCTTGCGGCAAGGCCCCCGGGATGCAGCAAAATCACCGGTCCGAGCCCATGGGCACGGGCCGGGGGACGCGATCGACCGACCGAAGCCGTCGGCATCGCATCCGCGTCCCCGCACTCGCACACCCCCCACCCGCCGCGCAGCAAGGTCGCGAGCGCGCGACCCCGAGATCGGAGCCGTATCCGTGCACCCGCTGACCACCAGCGTGTTCGACCTCCCCGACCACCTCTCGGCCAAGGCCGACCCCCAGCTGACCGCCGGGGACGAACAGCACTTCGCGGCCGTCGCCGAGGGCCTCCGGCAGACGATCGCCGAGGTGTCCGAGCGACTCGACGCCGCGCGCAGGGCGCCCGGCGGCATCGGCCGAGGGGCGATGGACCGGGACAGCGAAATCCACCGGCTGACCGCGCGGCTGCGCGTGCTGCGCCGCTTCGGGTGGGACCTGTGCCTCGGCCGCATGGTCGGCGCCGACGACGGCCGGCCCCTGTACGTCGGACGGTTCGGTCTCACCGACGGCGCGGGCGACCGCCTGCTCATCGACTGGCGGTCCCCGGCGGCCGAGCCGTTCTTCGCCGCCACCCACGCCGACCCGATGGGTCTGTCCAGCCGCCGCCGGTACCGCTGGACCCGCGGCCGGATCGGCGACTACTGGGACGAGGTGTTCACCGCCGAGGGGCTGGAAGGACATGCCGCGCTCGACGACCAGTCCGCGTTCATCGCCACTCTGGGCGGCGACCGGTCGTCCCGGATGCGGGACGTGCTCGGCACCATCCAGGCCGATCAGGACGCCATCATCCGGGCCGGATCCCGCGGCGCGCTCGTCGTCGACGGCGGCCCGGGAACGGGCAAGACCGTCGTCGCCCTGCACCGCACCGCCCACCTCCTCTACTCCGACCCCAGGCTCGGGCACCGCCGTGGCGGCGTGCTGTTCGTCGGTCCGCACCGCCCCTACCTGGCCTACGTAGGGGATGTCCTGCCCAGCCTCGGCGAGGAGGGCGTGCAGACCTGCACCCTCGGGGACCTCGTGGCCGAAGGTGCCGCGGCAGCGGTCGAGAGCGACCCCGAGGTGGCCCGGCTGAAGTCCTCCGCGGACCTGGTGAAGGCGGTCGAGGCGGCCGTCAGGATGTACGAGGAGCCGCCCGCCCGGGGCATGACGGTCACCACCCATTGGTCCGACATCCCGCTGACCGCCGACGACTGGGCCACGGCGTTCGAGGCGGTGGAGCCCGGCACCGCCCACAACGAGGCCCGCGAGCAGATCCGGACGGAACTGATCACGATCCTGTTCGACAAGCACCGGTGGGACAACGACGGCGACGAGGAGGACGTCCCGCCCGAGCTGTTCCGCACGTCGCTGCTGCGGAACCGGGAACTGACCGCCGCCCTCGACCGGGCCTGGCCGACGCTCGAACCGGCCGAACTCGTCGCGGACCTCTGGTCGGTGCCCGCCTTCCTGCGCAGGTGCGCTCCCCACCTCAGCCGGGAGGAGGCGCGGACGCTCCAGCGGGCGGATGCCCACCGCTGGACGGTGTCCGACCTGCCGCTCCTCGACGCGGCACGCCGGCGGCTCGGCGACCCGGGGGCGTCCCTGCGCAAGCGCCGCCACGACGCGTCCGTCGCCGCCGAACGCGAGCGCATGGCCGGGGTCATCGACAGCGTGCTCGCCGCCGACGTCGACGGCGAGGGCGCGGTGACGATGCTGCGCGGCAAGGACCTCCAGGACAGCCTGATCGAGGGGACGGCGCCGGGCGACACCGACCGGGACCCGCTCGCCGGGCCGTTCGCGCACATCGTCGTGGACGAGGCCCAGGAACTGACGGACGCCGAGTGGCAGATGCTGCTGGAGCGTTGCCCGTCCCGGAGCTTCACCATCGTCGGCGACCGGGCACAGGCCAGGCACGGATTCACCGAGTCCTGGCGGCAACGGCTGGAGCGGGTCGGCCTGGACCGGATCACGATGGCCTCGCTGAGCGTCAACTACCGCACCCCGGAAGAGGTCATGGCGCGGGCCGAGCCGGTCATCCGTGCCGCGATCCCCGACGCCAACGTCCCGACGTCCGTCCGAAGCAGCGGACTTCCGGTCGTGCACGGATCCGTGACGGAGCTGAAGTCGGCGGTCGACAACTGGCTCGCGGCGCACGCCGAAGGGGTGGCCTGCGTCATCGGCGCCCCCGCGTTCCGCGAGACCTCGCGCGTCCGCTCGTTGACCCCGGCCCTGGCGAAGGGCCTTGAGTTCGACCTGGTCGTCCTCGTCGACCCCCAGGACTTCGGCACGGGTGTCGAGGGCGCGGTGGACCGCTACGTCGCGATGACCCGGGCGACCCGACAACTGGTCATCCTGACCACCCCCGGGCAGCCCGCGCGTTAGAGGGTGTCACGGAACCTATTGCCCTTCACCACCGCGGAGTCGGCGTCGACCCCGACGCACGCGTCCGGCACCGGGCCGAGATCCTCATCGACGCGCCGCTGCGCACCGTCTGGAAGATCCAGACCGACATCGAGCGCCGGCCGTCCTGGCGACCTCAAGGCCACCGCCGAGGCCACCGCGCGCCCGCGGCCGTGATGTCGCCTCCTGGGGCGCCCGGCCCGCGACGGGACCGGGCGACGGGGTGCGGCCCGTGGCGAGCGGGCCGCACCCCACCGGTCACAGGCCGCGGGTCAACCGCTCGGTGAGGAGCCGGGTGAAGCGGGCCGGGTCGGGCAGGTCGCCGCCCTCGGCGAGCAGCGCGCTGCCGTACACGAGCTCCGCGATCTCCTTCAGGGAGGCGTCGTCCGCGTTCGCGCCGTGCGCCGCGCGCAACGCGGTGATCAGCGGGTGCGTGGGGTTGAGCTCCAGGATCCGCTTGACCGGGGGCATCTGCTGACCCATCGCCCGGTACATCTTCTCCAGGGTCGGAGTCATGTCGTCGGCGTCACCGACCACGCACGCGGCCGACGTCGTGAGCCGTGACGACAGGCGGACCTCCTTGACCTCGTCCGACAGCGCGGCGGTCAGCCAGGGCAGCAGGGCGGCGAACTCCTCGTCGCGCTTCGCCCCGGACTCGGCGTCCTCGTCGTCCCCGGTGGACCCGCCGAGGTCGACCTGACCCTTGGCGATCGACTGCAACCGGTGGCCGTCGAAGGCGGGCACCTGGTCCGTCCAGACCTCGTCGACCGGGTCGGTCAGGATCAGCACCTCGTAGCCCTTGGCGGCGAACGCTTCCATGTGCGGCGAGTTCTCCACCGTGGTGCGGTTCTCGCCCGTCAGGTAGTAGATGGTGTCCTGACCCTCCCGCATGCGCTCGACGTAGGCGCGCAGGGTGGTGGTCGTCCCCTTGTCGTGCGTGGAGTCCGCGGACACCAGCTCCAGCAGGGCCTCGGTGTTGTCGACGTCCTCCAGCAGCCCCTCCTTCAGCACCCGACCGTACTGGCCCCACAACTCCGCGTAGCGCTCGGCGTCGTTGTCGCGCACGGTCTTGAGGGCGCCGAGCACCTTCTTGACCAGGCGTCGGCGCACGCTGCGGATCTGCCGGTCGTGCTGGAGGATCTCGCGGGAGATGTTCAGCGACAGGTCGTGGGCGTCCACCACCCCCTTGACGAAGCGCAGGTAGTTCGGCATCAGCGCTTCGCAGTCGTCCATGATGAACACGCGCTTGACGTACAGCTGCACCCCGCGCTTGCTCTCCCGGGAGTACAGGTCGAACGGCGCCCGCGACGGCACGAACAGCAGGGCCTCGTACTCGAAGTTGCCCTCGGCCCGCATGTGAATGGTCTCGGCCGGATCCTGCCAGTCATGGCTGATCTGGCGGTAGAACTCGTGGTACTCGGCCTCGGTCACCTCGCTGCGCGGCCGGGCCCAGATCGCCTTCATCGAGTTGAGCGTCTCGACGTCGCTCGTCGTGACGTCCTCGGCGTCGGTCCGCTCGACCGTCATCCGGATCGGCCACCGGATGAAGTCCGAGTACTGCTTCACGATCTGCCGGATCTTGTGCTCGTCCAGGTAGTCCGCCAGCCCGTCCTCACCGTCGACGGGCTTGAGGTGCAGGGTCACCGAGGTACCCACGGGCAGACCGTCGACGGACTGGATCTCGTAGGTGCCCTCACCGTCGGACTCCCACCGGGTCCCCTCTTCGCCGCCCGCCCGCCGGGTGTGCAGGGTGACCCTGTCCGCGACCATGAACGCCGAGTAGAAGCCCACGCCGAACTGCCCGATCAGGCTCTGCGCCGCGGCGGCGTCGTCGGCCTCCTTGATCTTCTCCAGCAGGCCGGCGGTGCCCGACTTGGCGATCGTGCCGATCAGCTCCACGAGGTCGTCGCGGGTCATGCCGATGCCGTTGTCCCGGACGGTCAGCGTGCGGGCGTCGGGGTCGGTCTCCAACGTGATGTGCAGATCGGAGGTGTCCGCGCCGAGATCGGCGTCGGTCAGTGACTCCAACCTCAGTTTGTCCAGGGCGTCCGAGGCGTTCGAGATCAACTCGCGCAGGAAGATGTCCTTGTTCGAGTAGATCGAATGGATCACCAAGCGAAGCAACTGACGCGTCTCGGCCTGGAATTCGAGCGTCTCGACACTGCTACCCACTCTGGGAGCTCCCTTCTTTCCGGTTCCCTCGCATGATAGACGCGCCGCCGGCCCTCCCAAGGCCCGTCGGCGCGACCGGCAGCCGCAGGACCAGGCGGGCGCCGTGCGCGGCGTCCTCGGCGGTCAGTGTGCCGCCGTGATGGGCCGACAGGTCCCGGGCGATGGCGAGGCCCAGGCCCGCACCCCCGTGATCGCGGCTACGGGAGTCGTCGAGCCGGGTGAAGCGCTCGAAGACCCGCTCCCGGTCGGCCGCCGGGATGCCGGGACCGTCGTCGGTGACCTCCAGCACGGCCGTACGCGGGCCCGGGCCGCCCGTGGTGCGCAGGGTGATCTCCACCCGCCGGTCCGCGTAACGCTGCGCGTTGTCCAGCAGGTTGGTGACGATCCGGCCGATCCACAGGGCGCTGCCCGTGATCCGCACGCCCTCTTCCAAGCGCCGGCGTACGGGAACCCGGTCGCCCGGCCGCACCCCCACGGCTTCGTCCACCAACGCCGTCAGATCGAGATCGGCGGCGGCCACGGGCTGCGCCGCGTCGATGCGGGCCAACAACAGGAGGTCGGAGGCCAGGTGCTGCAGCCGCTCGACGTCCTGGAGGGCACCACCGATGAGCTCCGGCCACAGCTCCGGGTCCCGTACGGCCAGCGCCACCTCCAACTGCGTGCGCAGCACGGTGATGGGGGAACGCAGTTCGTGCGAGGCGTCGGCGATGAACTGCCGTTGACGGGCCCCGGAGGCCTCCAGCCGGTCCAAGGTGGTGTTCATGGTCTGCGCCAGGCGGGCGACCTCGTCGCGGGTGGCCGGGACCGGCACCCGGCGGTGCAGATCGCGGTCGGAGATCTCGGCCACCTCGGCGCGGATCGCCTCCACGGGCCGCAGCGCCCGGCCGGTCACCCGCCACGTCACCAGGGCCACGGTGGCCAGCAGCAGCGGCATGCCCATCACGAGGGCGGCGGTGGTCGTGTCGTCGGCGGCGTCCGCGTCGCGCAGGGACGCCCCGGCGTAGACGACGGCCGGGCCGCTGGGCGTGTCGGTGACCACCTGGACGACCCGCTGCCGGTGGTCGCCGCCCAACGGGCGCACCCGCCAGGTCTGGAAGCGGACCCCGGGCGGGCCGGGGTTCGCCGTGGAGAACGCGGTGAACGCGGGGACGTCGATGAGGTTGGGCGTGGCGAACAGCACGCGTCCGTCGGCGCCCACGACCTGGACGAACTCGACGCCGCGGGCCATCGGTCGGACCCGGTCCAGTCGGCCGGCCGCGGCGAGCTGCGCCACGCTGTCGGCCTGCCGGCGCGCGTCGTTCTCCGCGTTGCGCAGCAGGTTGGCCTCCAGCAGGCCGAGCAGGGCGAACGAGGCCAGCGACAGGGCCGCCGCCACGACGAGACACGCCCCCGCGGTCGCCCGGGCCCGCACCGTGGTGGGCCACAGCCGCCGCAGCCCCGGCCACCGCAGCAGCGCCGCGCCGCCGAGCGCGCGTACGCCGACGGCCGGGCGACCGTTGCGGAGCCGGTGCCGCAGGACGCGCCCGCGCGCCATCGACCCGTGGCCGAGCAGATCACGGAACCGGAGGCCGCGCGGCCGCAGGCCGCGTACCGCCAGCGGACCGCGGGGATCGGCGCCGGCGGGGGGACGCTCAGCCACCGTCGGCCGCCAGTCGGTAGCCCGCCCCGCGCACGGTCTCCAACGCGGCCCGCCCGAACGGCGCGTCGATCTTCCGCCGCACGGCGCTGACGTGCACCTCGACCACGTTGGGGTCACCCTCGAAGGCGCTGTCCCACACCTGCTCCAGGATGTCGCGCTTGGGCACCACCTCGCCCGAGCGCCGGGCCAGGCACTCCAGGACGGCGAACTCCCGGGCGGTGAGACGTATGTCGGTGCCGTCGCGGGCGCACGAACGCCGGGCGGGGTCGATCACCAGGTCGCCGCAGCGCAGCACCTGCGGGCTGCGGCGGCCCGTGCGCCGCGCGAGGGCCCGGAGCCGGGCGACGAGGACCAGGTAGGAGAACGGTTTGGACAGGAAGTCATCGGCGCCGGTGTCCAGCGCCTCCGCCTCGTCGTACTCGCCGTCCTTCGCGGTGAGCATCAGGATCCCCGACTCGTTGCCGGCGGCGCGCAGCTTCGCGCAGACGCGGTAGCCGTTCAGGCCGGGCAGCATGATGTCGAGCACGATCAGCTCGTAGTCGTGCTCCGTGGCCATCCACAGGCCCTGAAGGCCGTCGTGGGCCACGTCGACCGTGAATCCCTCGGACTGAAGCCCCCGCTGCAGGGCCACGGCCAGCCGCCGTTCGTCCTCCACCACCAGTACGCGCATGCCGAACAGGGTCTCAGGCCCGGGCCGCGGGAGGCTGAAGAGGTCTTCAGCCGGCTTCAGCAGGGCTTCAGGATCGGCTCGGCATGCTCGGGAACCCGCCGGGTGAAGCGCCCGGTTGTCCTGAGGAGCAACGGTATGTCTGACTCGTCCATCCCGCCGTCCGCGCAACCCGAACCGTCCGGGAGGCCCGGCCCGTCCGGCCCGTCCGGCCCGTCCGCGCCGGAGGACGGCGCACCGGCCGCCGGCTCCCGGGGGCGTGCGGCCGTGGGCCGGCTGGTGCCCCGGGGCAACGGCGCCCGCTGGGCCGCGGTCGGCATCGCCGTGGTGGTCGTCGGTGGGGGAGTGGCGGCCCTGGCGGCGGCCGAGCACCACCACGACCGCCAGGACGGGCCGCGCCTGATCCGGACCGCGCCGGGCCCCGGCGGGCCGGGGGAGTACCGGGCCGAAGGCGCCCCCGGTCGCGGTCACCGGGCGGGCCCCGAGAAGCACGGGGCGTTCGGCGGCCCGGCGGCCCCGGGCGGGCGGGGCGGCGCCGCCCAGGCGGCCCCGGCGCCGCTGCCCTCCCTGGCCATCGGCGACGCGGCCGCGAAGGCGGCGGCCGCGGTGACCGGCGGGAAGGTGGAGAGCCTGCGCGTGGTCGCGCAGCAAGGCGGGGGCAGCGCCTGGCTGGCGGTGGTCCTCGGCCCGGACGGCGTCCGCCACTCCGTCACGGTGTCCGGCACGGACGGAGCCATCACCGGCAACACCCCCGTGGACCGGTAGGGCGAGGGCGGCAGGCCCCGGCCGCGGCGCGTGGTGGACGACTGCGACCGGGGGCCCGACCGCCCCGCGCGGTGGACGGGGTCGGGCGCCCCCGACGGAGGAGGACCGCGGTGGATCGTGCCGGCGCCCGTGCAGGCCTCGGAGGAGTACCTGGCGTGGCCGTGAAGGAGACCACGCAGCGGTGGCGACGATCGGGTGACCCTTCTGGTCGCGGGCGCGGTGCTACGGGGGAGCGGTGCGGCGGCAGGGGGCTGTTGAGCACCAACTCCGCGCACCTGTAGGGCAGTTCACTGGACGCACACCCTTGCCGGATGGGGCTGCGTGACCAATGATGCTCCGGGCGTTCGGATTTCGGCTCGGGACGGACCCCGTGCTCACGCCCGCGCCCGGCCGGCCAGGAGGCGTACCGTGCGGACGTACCGTCGTACGAGCAGATCGTTCGTGGTCGCCGGCGCGGCCCTCGCCCTCGTGGTCGGGGTCTCCCCACCGGCGTTCGCCGCGCCGCCGCCGGGCCTACCGGTCAACGCCGACGCGATCGAGCTGACGTACCAGCCCGCCTTCGACTACGACACCGACGGCTGCTACCCGACGCCGGCCATCGGCTCCACCGGAGCGCTGAACGGCGGACTCAGTCCCACCGGCGCCCTCAACGGCAACTGCCGGGACGCCTCGGACCTCGACAACACCAACAGCTACTCCCGATCGACCTGCAACAACGGTTGGTGCGCCGTCGTGTACGCGCTGTACTTCGAGAAGGACCAGGCGATCCCCGGCATCAGCCTCGGCGGCCACCGCCACGACTGGGAACACGTCGTGGTGTGGATCCAGGGCAACGAGGCGAAGTACGTGGCGACGTCGGCCCACGGGGACTTCGTCGTCCACGCGCGGGACCGGATCCGCTGGGACGGCAACCACGCCAAGGTCGTCTACCACAAGGACGGCATCGGCACCCACTGCTTCCGCGCGGCGAACACCAACGACGAACCGGCCGAGAACCACGAGCGCACCTGGCAGTTCCCGGCGCTCGTCGGATGGAACGGCTATCCGCCCGGCCTACGGGACACGTTGACCCGGGCCGACTTCGGCAGCGCCCACTTCGGCCTCAAGGACGGCTCGTTCTCCTCGCACCTGGCCAAGGCCAAACCGGCCGGCATCCCCTTCGACCCGAACGCGTAGGGCGTCCGCGCCCGCCGGCTGCCGTCACCGCTCCGAAGACGGGCGGCAGTAACGGCGTACGAGTGCGGCGTGCTGGGGGAAGCGGCGCAGCAGGTCGGCGGTCCGGCCGAGGGTCATGTCGGCGTAGTCGAACCCGGGGGCGACGGCCTCGCTGATCAGTGCGTGGTCCCCGGCGGTGAGGTGCGACGCCTTCCACACGCCGCCGGGCACCGCGAGGGTGAGGGACTGCCCCCGGCCGGGGTCATGGCCGAGGACCTCGGTGGTGTGCCGGCCGTCCGGGTGGATCAGGTGGTAGGTGATCGGTTCGCCGTGGTGGTGGAAGTGCAGGATGTCGGACTCGTTGAGGTGCCAGTGCCCGACGGGTGACCAACTGGTCAGCAGGTAGTGGATCGAGGTCAGGGTGTAGCGCTCACCGCGGGGCGTCCTGGTGCGCGGGCGGTGGTCGGCCTGGAAGGTGCGTCGGAAGTACCCGCCCTCCACGTGCGGTTCCAGGCCGAGGGTGTTGATCCAGTCCCGCGCGGTGGGCATACGGCCTCCTTCGATCGGTCGGCCTCCTCCACCGCGCCCGGCCGGCGCGAGCACCGCGCCCGACGGCGCGAGCCGGGGCCCGTCGCACGAACCCTACGGGGCCGCGGTGAAAGGCCACCGCGGCCCGCGATCACCGGGCGGCGGCCGGCCCGGCCCGGCGCGCCGCCGACGGCGACGGCGACGCGCCCGCGCCCGGGGCGGCGCACCGCGTCAGCCGCCGTCCCCGGTCGTGATGCGCGCGCACTGTCGTACCACCGCTGCCAGGCTGCCCTCCGCGCGCAGCAAGGAGCGTTGGACGCGGGCCCCGTTGCCGCGTTCCAGGAGCTCGGCGATGCCCGCCCGGACGAGGTCGTCGTCGCCGAGGTCGACGAGTGCTTCGCGGACGTGCTGGTAGAGCGCCTCGACGGCGGCCTCCGCGGCGGCCTCCCGCATGGTCTCCGGGTGGAGGAGGGGCCCGTCGAGTCCGGAGCGGCCGGCCTGCCAGGAGGCCAGCCGCAGCAGGCTGGTGCTGATCCTCGCGGGAGGGTCCCCGGCCCGCCAGGCGCGGGCGGCGGTCTCCACCAGTCCCCGTGCCAGCGCCGCCAGGAGGACCGGGGTGGAGGCGTGCAGGGCGACGTCCGCGACCCTGATCTCCACGGTCGGGTACGAGGCCGACAGTCGGGCGTCGAAGTAGATCATCCCGGTGTCGTGGAGGACACCCGTGCCCACCATGGCAGCCACTTCTTCGTGATAGCGGTCCGCGGAACCGAACACGTCCACCGGGCCCGCGGAGGGCAGTCGGTTCCAGACCCGGCTGCGGTAGCTCGCGTACAGGCTGTCCTCGCCCTGCCAGAACGGCGAGTTCGCGCTCATCGCGGTGAGGACGGGCAGCCACGGCCGGATCCGGTCGAGGACGGCCACCCCCTCCTCGTCCGACTCGACCGACACGTGCACGTGGCAGCCGCAGGTCAGTTGCTCCTGCGCGGTCATGCCGAACTGCCGCGCCACCCATTCGTAGCGCGGTCCGGTACTGAGGGACGGCCGTACCGCCAACGGCGAGGTGCCGACCGCCACGACGAGCCCGCCGGCGGTGGCGGCGTGCCGGGCGGCTTCGCCGCGCCAGCGGACGATCTCCTCGTGGAGCTCGCCCATCTCCGTCACCGGCTTGGTCGCGAACTCGACCTGCTCCTTCTGGAGCTCCGCCTCGAAGGTGTGGCCCTCGGCCGCGTCCCCGCCCGTGCGGCCCTCCCCGTCGGCGGGCGCGCAGGCACGGTCGGCGGCGGCGAGCACCGCCCCCGACAGGGCCCGGGCCTCGCCGCTGTCGGCGTCCACCAACAGCAGTTCCTCTTCGACACCTACGCTGCGCATACGACCGCCTGTCTCGTCATGGATCGAACCGATCTCCGCCTGCCCCGCTCGCGGCCCGGTATACCCGAGAGACAGCGTTCCGTTTGTCGGCCGGTTCTCGCCGTCGACCCGCGGTCGATCCGTGGTGGACGTGCGGTGGACCCCTCGGTCGGCCCGTGGCCGACGCGCCCTCGACCAAAGCCGGCGCCCTCGTGGCGTGGCGCTCGCGCCACTACCGGCGAGTAGTGCGGACGTTCGCGACATTGCTCCGGATGATTTCACCAAGAATTTACCGCCCTCTCGGGGCGCTATTCGTGTGTGACGAGCGCCACAAGTAATTCTCTGGACGCACCACGTCGGCACTGTCTCTAATGGGTCTTCGTGTCCGGCCGACGATCTTGGCCGGGTATCTACGGGGGAAATTCCCGAATCTTGTCGTTGGCAATGGTGCTGAACGAGAGGTCGGAGCGGTGTCAGTGATCCTGGCGGGCGAGAAATGGTCCGGACAATTCAATTCGAGTGACGTGGTACGGCAATGCTGACCCGGTTGCTCCCGAAGCGCGGCCCTGCCCGCACGCTCACCGGCGTCACGCTGGTGCACACCCTCGGACAAGGCATGTGGATGGCGCTGAACGCCATCTACGCCACGTCCGTCCTGAAGCTCTCACCCGGCGAGTTCGGCATCGGAGTCGGTGTCGCCGCGGGCGTCGCGCTCGCCTTGAGCACTCCCAGCGGCCACCTGGCCGACCGGATCGGCCCGCGGGCCGTGCAGATCTGGTCCTTCCTCGGCCTCGGACCGCTCACCGCCGCCCTGCTGTTCGTCGACGGGTTCCGCCAGTACCTGCTGGTGCTGTCCCTACAGGCCGTCGCGTACAGCGCCAGTCGCAGCGCCCGGATGGCCATGGTCGCCGGACTGATCCCACCCGAGGACCGGGTCTCCGTCCGCGCCTACCTGCGGGCCACCAGCAACGTCAGCGTCTCCGTCGGGGCCGCCCTCGCCGGCCTGGCGCTCGTGGTCGACACGCCCGCCGGCTACCGGGCCGCCGTCGTGCTCAACGCCGCCACGTACCTGGCCACCGGCCTGCTCACGCTGCTTCTCCCGGCCGTGCCGCCACAACCGGCCCGACCCGGGCCCGCCCTGGTCGTCCTGCGCGACCGGCCCTTCCTCACGTTCGTCGTGCTGGACGGCCTGCTCTCCATGCACAACCTGCTGCTGGACGTGGTCCTGCCGCTCTGGGTGCTCCACCACACCGGCGCGCCCCGCTGGATGATCGCCGTCATCCTCATCACCAACACCGTCGCGGTCGTCCTGCTCCAGGTCAGAGCCGCGCGCGGAACCGACGAACCGGGCGCCGCGGCGCGGGCGTCCCGGGCCGGGTCACTGTGCCTCGGCGTCGCCTGCGTGATCTTCGCCCTCACCGAGGGCGCTTCCGCGGCCGTCGCCTGCGCCCTGCTCGTCGCCGGCGCGCTGGCGCACGTCCTCGGCGAGATCCGGCAGTCGGCCGGCAGTTGGGGCATGTCCTTCGGCCTCGCCCCGGAGCACGCCCAGGGCCAGTACCAGGGCACGGCCGCGATGGGCGCCGACCTCGGCAAGATGATCGCGCCCGCCCTGCTCACCTGGCTGGCCATCGAGCACGGCGCCGTCGGGTGGCTGATCATGGCCGTCGGCTTCGCCGCGGTCGGAGCCCTGATGCCGCCCGTCGCGCGCTGGGCCGACCGCGTCGGACGATCCGCGCGCACCCGCGAGCCCGCCGCCTCGTAAATCCCGGCTGCTCTTCCCACCCTTTCGGACATTGCTCCGCCATTCCACCATCCGGTCCATCCGACATTTCACGCCGTGCACGCCCGCCCGGTTCCCGGGTTCCGTCGGCGTGCGCGCATTCCGGAAGGTCTGCGCACCGATCCGGACGGCTTTTCCGTGCACCGCACCGCGCGGGAATACCGCTCCTCATTGCCCGCAGTCCTGAAAAGCGCCATCGAACGAGGGGAATCACGTCCGTGGGCGAAATGCCTGCCGCCACATCCGCCGCGCCCGAAGAGACGCCGCACGCGGCTCCGGCCCTCCAGCTCCCCGTCCGGGACGACGCGGGCGGCGCGTCGCCGTCGCCATCACAGCTCACGCACTCCTGGACCGACCACGCCTTCCAGCCGCTGAGCGAGTTCGTCGAGGCCCGGGGGCTCGACGCGGCCGACCTGTTCAACGCGGCGTTCACCGTGCTGCTGCACCGCTACAGCGGCCAGGACGACCTCGTCCTGGCCCGCGCCGGCGGCCCGAGGGACCCCGACCGGGTCCATCCCGTCGCCGTCCGCTCCCGCATCGGGGACGACGTCACCTTCGTGACCCTCACCGCCGCGCTCTCCGCCCGCCACCGCGCCGCGACGCGCGACGCCGAACGCGCCGACGTCCCCGCCGACCTCGGCACCGGACTGCGCGTCGGCTTCCTCAGCCGCGACACCCCGGACCGGACCGGGGCGGCGGCCCCGCGGCCCGACGGCCTCGACCTCCTCCTGGAGGTCGAGCAGACCCCCGACACCGTCCGCTTCGCCCTGACGTACGACGCCGCCCTGTTCACGGAGGCGTTCGTCTCCCGCATGGCCGCCAACTACCGCACGCTCCTCCTCGACGCGTGCCGCCGTCCCACGGCCCCGGTGGGCGAGCTGGCCGTGATCTCGCCGGCGGAGACGCGCCACCTGCTCACGGAACTCAACGCCACCGCCCGCCCCTACCCCCACGACACGACGCTCCACGCGCACGTCGAGGCCCAGGCCGCCCGCACCCCCGAGGCCCCGGCCGTGGAGTGGCGGGGCGCCACCTTGACCTACCGCGAGCTCGACGAGCAGGCCAACCGGATCGCCCGCGCCCTGCTGGCCCACGGTGTCGCGCCCGGCTCGCGCGTCGGCGTCTCCGTCGCCCGCACCCACCGCACCGTCTGCCTCCTCCTCGCCGTCCACAAGGCGGGCTGCGCCTACGTCCCCCTGGACCCGGCCTACCCCGCCGACCGGCTCCGCGACATCGCGGCGACCGCCGACATGGCCGCCGTGGTGTACGAGGACGCGCCCGGCACCCAGGCGGCGACCCCGGCCGCCTCCGGACCCGCGCCCTGGCTCGACACCGTGCCCGCGGCCGCCCTGCCCTGGGGCGAACTGTGGGAGAAGGCGGGCGCCGAACGCCCCGACCCGCCGGAGGTCGACGTCGACCCGGCCGCCACCACCCACCTGATCTACACCTCCGGCTCGACCGGCCTGCCCAAGGGCGTCGTCATCAGCCACCGCAACGTGGCCGCGTTGCTCGCCTGGGCCCGCGACACCTACCGACCGGCGGACCTGGCCCGGGTCCTGTTCGCCACCTCCCTCAACTTCGACCTCTCGGTGTTCGAGCTCTGGGCCCCGCTCACCACCGGCGGTCGGGTCGTCGTCGTCGACAACGTCCTCGCCCTCACCGAGGACGACACCCTGCGCCCGAGCCTGGTCAACACCGTCCCCAGCGCCCTGAACGTGCTGCTCCAGCGGTCGGCCGTGCCCGCCTGCACGACGGTCCTCAACGTGGCCGGTGAACCCCTGGCGAAGGAACTCGTCAACGCCGCCTTCGCGACCACCGGCGTCGAACGGCTCCACAACCTCTACGGACCGTCCGAGGACACCACGTACTCGACCTGGAAGTGCTTCACCGGCCCGGTCACCGGCAGCCCGACCATCGGCGTTCCCGTCCACAACACGGTGGCCCACCTCCTGGACGCCCGCGGGCAGTTGGTGCCCCGTGGCGTGGTCGGTGAGCTCCACCTCGGCGGGGCCGGCCTCGCCGACGGGTACATCAACGACCCCGGGCGCACCGCCGCCGTGTTCGTCCCCGCCCCGCCGCACCTACCAGCGGGTACCCTCTACCGCACCGGCGACCTGGCCTGCTGGACGGAGGACGGCGAACTGCGGTTCATGGGCCGCAAGGACAACCAGGTCAAGGTCCGCGGCTTCCGCGTCGAACTCGGCGAGATCGAGTCCGTGCTCCGCGAGGTCGTGGGCCTGCGGGACGTCGCGGCCCTCGCCGTCCGCACCGACGACGACACCCGGCTGGTCTGCTGGGTCGGTCTCGAAGGCGCCCACGTCCCCGTCGAGGCGATGGCCGACCACCTGCGCCGCAAGCTCCCGCACTACATGCAGCCCGCCAGGATCCTGGTCGAGGAACGGCTCCCGCAACTGCCCAACGGCAAGGTCGACCGCAAGGCCCTCGCCGCCCGCGCCGTCGACTGGAGCGCCCACGAGGGCGCCGACCGCGCCTTCACCACCGACGACCCCGACGAGGCCGCCGTCGCCGCCGTCTGGACCGACCTGCTCGGCGTCGCCCAACTCGGCGCCGACCGCGACTTCTTCTCCGTCGGCGGCCACTCGCTGCTGGCCAACCTGCTCGCCGCCCGACTCGGCGACGCCGCCGGCCGCACCGTGCGCGTCGCCGAGATCTACGAGCACCGCACCCTGACGGCCCAGGCCCGACTGCTGCGCCACAAGCGCGAACAGACCCCCGTCGCCACCGCCGAGCAGGGGGCCGAAGCACGGCTCACCGCCGTCGCCGAGACCCTCCACGCCTCCGGCCTCGGCCACGGCGTCCCCGGTGCCGCCGCCGCCGTGTACGTCGACGGCACCCTACGGTTCGTCCACCACGGCGTCGACGACGTCGAGACCGGCGCCCCCCGCGGCGAGGCCTCCCGCCAGCGGGTCACCTGCATCACCAAGCCGATGCTGGCCTTCACCGCCCTGCGTCTGGTCGACCGCGGTCTGATCGGCCTGGACGAGTCCCTCGCCACACTGCTGCCGCGGGCCTTCCGACGGAGCGACGGCCGCACCGTCGACGTGACGCTGCGTCAACTCCTGTCGCACACCAGTGGGATCGACGACTCCTACGAGGTCTGGCACGACACCGACCTCCCCGACCTCGACCGCTACCTCGACACCTTCTCCGGGTACGGTCAACTCTTCGAACCGGGCGAGGTGTTCGCGTACTCGGCCTGCGGCACCTCCATCGTCGCCGCGCTCATCGAGAAGCTCCTCGGCGTCCCCTGGCGCCGCGCCGTCAACGAGCTGATGCTGACCCCCCTCGGCATCAAGGAGATCCCCGAGACCTTCACCGAGGGCGGCCACTACGGGGACACCGTTTCCGCCGGCTACCTGTGGAGCGAGGCGGGACAGCGCTACGTCCGCCACGACCCGCCGCCCCAGACCATCGCCGACGACGCGGCCGGCTCCTTCTCCGTCTGCCTCACCCTCGACGAACTCGCCAGGATCGCGATCCTCGCCCTCCACGACGGCGTCGCCCCGAGCGGGGAGCGGCTGCTGTCCGCCGACCTCGCCGCGCAGATGCGCACCCCGCAGATCGACGTCCCCGGACACCACTTCATGCACGCCTGGGGCCTGGGCTGGCTGATGTTCGGACCGACCGCCTTCGGCTTCAACTCCAACGGCAGCGGCCACCACAACTTCGTCCAGATCTTCCCCGAGCAGCGCACCTTCCTGATCCTGCTGGCCAACGCCTACCCCGCCTTCGGCCTCTACGAGGACCTGCTGCGCGCCCTCACCGGCGAGGGCCTCATCCGCACCGGCCGCCCCTTCGAACTGGACCTCGACGCGTGCGCCGGCCAGTACGACTCCGACGGCTACCGGCTCACGGTCCTGCCCGGCCGCGAACACCTCGGGTACGAGTACTCCGAGCGCGGCCGGGACGGCCGGTGGCAACGCCTCGACGAGGGCGACCTCGTCCTCTCCGGCGCCGGCGGCTTCAGCTCCATGTCGAAGAAGAACGTCCTCGCCGGCTCCATCTCCTTCATCCCCGCCCCCGGAACCCGCCTCCCGGCCTTCGTGCGGATCGGCCAGAGGTTCGCCAGGAAGGTCCGATGACAACGCCCCGCGCAACCCGCGAACACGCGACGGCCACAGCCGTCACTCCCGAAGAAGTCACCCCCGTACAAGTCGCTCCCGCAGAAGTCGCTCCCGTACAAGTCACCGCCAAACACGTCCTGTTCGTCACCTGGAAGACCGGCAACGCACCCGCGTTCGAAGCGGCCAAACGCCTCGGCCACCAGGTCACCCTCATCCGCTCGCTGCGCATGGAGAAGTCCCAGAACATCGACTTCGACGCCTCGCCCTACGGCGCGTTCGTCGACTCCGTGCACGTCCTCGACGACGCCACCGACCACGAGGCCCTGCGCGCCTGCGTCCTCGACGTCCACCGCCGCCGGCCCGTCGACGGGTTCGTCGCCACCGTCGACGCGCTCGTCGTACCGGTCGCCGAGATCGCCGAGGAGATCGGCGTCCCCTTCACCGCGGTCCGCGGCGCCCGCGCGGCCAAACTGAAGCACCGCTGCCGGGAGGTCCTCGCCGCCGCGGGCGTCGACAGCACCCGGCACACCGTCGTCACCGGCTTCGACGAGGCCGCCGCCTTCGCCGCGACCACCGGCTACCCCGTCGTCGTCAAACCCGCCCGCGGCTCCGCCAGCGAGGGCGCCCACGTCGTCCCCGACGAAGCCGCGCTGCGCGAGACCGTGGCCCGCGCCGTCGGCGACGAGGTCACGTACGAGGCGGGCATCCTCGTCGAGGAGTACCTCACCGGCCGTTTCGTCTCCGCCGAGATCGGACTCTCCCGCGGCCGCTTCCTCCCGCTGGCCGTCAGCGAACGCTCGACCTGGGACCGCCACGAGGCCCTGGAGACCGGCACCACCATCCCCGCCGCCATCGGCGCCGCGGACCACGCGGCCGTCATGGCCTTCGCCGAGGCCGTCGTCGGCGCCCTCGACCTGCGCCTCGGCATCTTCCACGTGGAGATCATGCTCGGCGCCGACGGTCGCCCCCGGCTCATCGAACTCAACCCGCGCATCATGGGGTCCTGCCTGCCGAACCTCTACCGGCTCGCCGGTGGCGGCGACATCTTCGACCTGCTGGTCCGCGTCCACCTCGACGAGGAGATCGAACCCCGCACCCCCACCTTCGACCGGTACGCGACCGTCCGCTGGTTCGGCGCCGCGGACCCGGCCCCCCGCCCCGACCGGTGGCCCGCCCTGGACTGGGCCGCCACCGACTACGGGGACTCCCTGCACGCGCTGACGGTCCGCTTCCCGGACGGCGACGTGC
The DNA here is from genome assembly GCF_040651775.1 of Streptomyces sp. NPDC048383. Lineage (NCBI taxonomy): Bacteria > Bacillati > Actinomycetota > Actinomycetes > Kitasatosporales > Streptomycetaceae > Streptomyces > Streptomyces sp. NPDC048383. Next base: position 27,692 of record NZ_JBEZKS010000002.1, on the reverse strand, counting down.
TGCCCGCCTGCCGGGGCAACCTCGGCAACTTCGGCGAGGTACAGGTCGTACACGCCGACCACGCGACATCGATCGGGATCGCGGAGCAGATCGTCGAACGGACGGCGGACCTGCTCGGCATCGAGGTGACGGGATGACCATGACCACACCCACCACGGCCCCCGCGGCGGCCCCCGCACAGGCCGCGCCCAGCCGGCCCTTCTTCGCCGAGACCCGGGCGCAGCTCGCCGGCCTCGGACTCCCGGACGCCGACCCCGCCGCCACGGAAAGCTCGGGCAAGACCTTCGAAGACGGCTGCCACTTCCGCGTCGAGGTGCCCACCGTCAACTCCGTACAGGCCGCCGAGACCCTCCTGTCGCAAAGCCGCCGCCGGGGCTTCACCATCAACCGGATCACCGAGACCCGCGGCATGTACCGGCACACCGCCCGGGAGATCGGCGAGTACGTCGCCCTCGGCCGGGAGTACGGGGCCGAGATCCTGATGTCGGTCGGCCCCCGCGCCAGCTACGACACCGGTGGCAGCGTCCAGACCCCCGAGGGCGTCCGGATCGGCTACCGGCTGCGCGGCCAGGAACAGATGGTGCGGGCCGTCGAGGACGTCAAACGCGGTCTCGAACTCGGCGTACGCGGCTTCGTGATCTACGACGAGGGCCTGCTGTGGGTGCTGAACCGGCTGCGCGCAGCCGGTGAACTCCCCCCGGACATCCACCTCAAGGTCTCCGCCCACTGCGGCCACGGCAACGCCGCCTCCGCCCAGATGCTGGAGATGCTCGGGGCCGACAGCTTCAACCCGGTCCGCGACCTGACCCTGCCCATGATCGCGGCGCTGCGCCAGGCGGTGTCCATCCCGCTCGACTGCCACGTCGACAACCCCCGGATGTCCGGCGGCTTCGTCCGTACCTACGAGGCACCCGAGTTCGTCCGGGTGGCCGCCCCGATCTACCTCAAGACCGGCAACAGCGCCCTGGAGGGGCACGGCGTCAGCCCCACCCTCAACCAGCTCGACGACATCCTGCGTCAGGTCGAGATCGTCACCGAGTTCCTCGACCGGCACCACCCCGAGGCCCGCCAGAGCCCCTCCGGCCTCCACCTGACGCCCGTCGGCCCCTGAGCCCGGCTCCCCACAGCACACAGACAGAGGTCACCAGCATGTGCCGCATCTACGGCCACTTCGGCGGGGAACCCGTCGAACGCGACGTCCTGCACGCCGTCGCACGGGCGATGCACCACGGCGGTCCCGACGACCGGACCGTCCACACCGCCGCCACCTGGGCGCTCGGCAACAACCGGCTCGCCGTCCAGGGCATCGACCACGGACGGCAACCCTTCGTCCTCGGCGACATGACGTGCGTGTTCAACGGAGAGATCTACAACCACCGCGAACTGCGCGCCGAACTCGTCGCGGCCGGCCACACCTTCGAGGGCGACTGCGACGGTGACGTCCTGCTGCCCCTGTACGAACGCCACGGGGACGCCTTCGTCGCCCGGCTGGAGGGCATGTTCGCGATCGCCGTCGTCGACCGCCGCGCCGAGCCCTGCCTGAAGCTCTTCAACGACCACGCCGGCATGAAATCCCTGTACTACTACCTGTCCGCCGACGGCCGCCGGCTCTGCTTCGCCTCCGAACTCCAAGCCCTCTCCCGCTTCCCCGACTTCCCCGACGCCCTCCACCCCCTCGCGATCGACCGCTACCTCGGCGGCCGGGCCCTCTGGGGCCCCGACACCGCCTACGCCAAGGTCCACACCATGGTCCCCGGCACGACCCTGCGCTTCGCCGACGGACGGCTCACCCTCACCCGGGCCCCGCTGTCACCCGCCGAACCCGATTGGCCGACCACGGGTCCCGACCTCGGCGCGGCCGCCGAGATCCTCGACGCGACGCTGCGCCACGAACTCACCCGGATGCTCGACGCCGACGTCCCCGTCTGCGTCATCACCAGCGGCGGACTCGACTCCAGCTACACCTCGGCGATCGCCGCCTCCCTCGTACCCGACCTCGCCTCCTTCAACGTCGCCTACCGCGGCGACTGGCCGGCCGACGAACGCCACTTCGCCGCCGAGGCCGCCCGGCACAGCGGCACCCGCCACCACCAGGTCCTGCTCGACCCCGCGGACTTCCCCTCGCTCGTCGACCGCTTCGTCCGTCACCTGGACCAACCGAACAACGCCCCGCACAGCCTCAGCACCTTCGCCCTGTTCGAAGCCATCCACGAGGCCGGGTTCAAGGTCGCCCTCACCGGTGACGGGGCCGACGAACTCTTCGGCGGGTACACCCGCTTCGTCAAGGCCGCCCGCGACGACTCCGCTACCTGGCACCGCGGCTACCAGGACACCATGGCCGCCATCGGCACCAGCACCCTGGAGCGCCTCTACACCCCCGCCCACCGGGCCCACCTCGCCGCGAACGGCGGCCTCTTCGGCGACCGCGTCGGCGACGAACTCGACCGCCGGGCGCGCACCGGGAAACTCGACAAGCTGGAAACGCTGCTGCGCTACGACCAGTTCGAACGGTTCCCGTACTACATCCTGCGCCGCGTCGACCACCTGAGCATGGCCCACTCCGTGGAGGCCAGGATCCCCTTCCTGCAGCCGTCCGTGATGCGCCTCGCCCACGCCCTGCCCACCGCGCTCAAGGTCGTCGGCGACACCGTCAAGGCGCCGGTCTCCGAAGCCGCCCGCCGCTGGGTGCCGCGGAGCGTCATCGACCGGCCCAAGCAGCCCTTCACCCTCCCCATCGCGGCGATGATCAAGCCCGGCGAGGCGCTGCACGAGCTGATCGGCGACACCCTCCTCGCCCCCGGCGCCCGCTACCGCGACCACGTCCGTCAGGACGTCGTCCGGGACCTGTTCCGCATGCAGTCCGAGAACCCGGGCGCGCACACCGCGGAAGTCCTCTGGTCCCTGCTCATGCTCGAAACCTGGCTCTCCGCCAGGAACCTCACCCCGTAGGAGACAGACATGTCCCAGTCCACCCCGCCCATCCGCTCGCTGCTGGCCGGCGTCACCAAGGACGACATCCGCCGCGACCCGTTCCCGCACATCGTGATCAGCGACGCGCTGCCCCAGCCCCTGTACGACGCGCTGGCCGCCTCGATGCCCGACGTCGAGTACATCGGCACGCGGATCGGCAAGGAGATCACGTCCAACGAACGCTACAACTACATGTCCGAACCCATCCTCCGGGACGAGGCGATGGCCCAGGTGTGGAAGGACTTCGTCACCTACCACGCGTCGCCCGAGTTCTACGCCCAGTTCCTCGACCTGTTCCAGGACGACCTGCTCGCCAACCTGCCCGACGCCGAGAAGCAGTGCGGCCCCCTGCGCGACCTGCGCGTCGGCCGCCGCAACCGGGACGGCTTCGACACCCACGACATCCTCATGGACTGCACCGCCGTCATCAACTCGGCCGTCACCGGCCGGCCCTCCGCCTACCGCGGCCCCCACGTCGACAAGCCGTACAAGCTGTTCGGCGGACTCTTCTACATGCGCCTCGCCGAGGACGACGCCATCGGCGGCGACCTCGTCCTCTACAAGTACCGTGAGGGCGCCCACAAGTTCACCACCAGCGCCTCCGAGTACGGCGACAACCGGTTCGACATCGATCCGCGCTACGTCGAGGAGGTCGCCACCGTCCCGTACCGGAGCAACACGCTCGTGATGTACCCCATCAACCCGCTGGCCCTGCACGGTGTGTCGGTGCGCAGCCTCACCCCGCACCAGCGGCGCTTCGTCGCCCTCGTCGGTGATCTCCAGAACCCGCTCTTCGACCTTGCGCTCTGAGGTGCCCCCCTTGATTCCCTTCGACCAGCGAACCGGCCACATCTGGCTCGACGGCCGCCTCGTGGACTGGGCCGACGCCACGCTCCACGTCCTCACCCACGGCCTGCACTACGCCAGCAGCGTCTTCGAAGGCGTCCGCGTCTACGGCGGCGCCCCCTTCATGCTCCGCGAACACCTCGCGCGGCTGCGGACCTCGGCGCGGATCCTCGACTTCGACCTCGAACACGACGAGGAGACCCTCCACCGGGCCACCCTCGACGTCATCGCCAAGGCCGGCATCACCGAGGGCTACGTCCGTGTCAACGCCTGGCGCGGCTCCGAGGTCATCCAGACGGCCGCGCTGCGGACCTCGGTCCACACCTCCGTGGCCGCGTGGGAGATCCCGGCGGGCTACTACGCGGCGGCCGACGCCCTCCGTACGGGCATCTCCCTCGTCACCGCCGAGTACCGCAGGCCCTCCCCGCGCCACGCCCCGGTAAAGAGCAAGGCCGCCGGCAACTACATGATCGGCACGATCAGCAAGAACCACGCCCTGCGGGCCGGCTTCGATGACGCCCTGCTCCTCGACGACGAGGACCACATCGTCGAGGCCACCGGCGCCCACGTCTTCTTCACCCGGGGCGGCGTCCTCCTCACCCCGACCACGCGGTGCACCATCGACGGCATCACCCGGGCGTGCGTCCTGGCGATCGCCGACCACGAGGGCATCCCGTACGAGATCGGCGACCTGGACGCGGGCTTCCCCGCCGAGGCCGACGGCGCCTTCATCTGCGGCACGGCCTGCGAGATCCTTCCCGTCGCCCGCATCGACGACCACCACTACGACCTGAGCGGAAACGACGTGATCGGACGGCTCATCACCGGCTACCACGACCTGATCGCAGGCCGGAGCCAGGTGAAGGTGCCGAACGCATGGGGGCGGTAACCGCCCTGGAGAAGCTGCTGCCGGTGGTCCTGGCCTTCGGCTGCGGCGTCCTCCTCGCACGACGCAAGGTCGTACCGGCCGAAAGCTCCAAGGTCTTCGCCGACTACGCCTTCCTCTTCGCGGTGCCCTGCTACCTGTTCGGGAACATCTACGCGAGCGACCTGGCCGCCCTCTTCGACTGGCGGGCCATCGGCGGCTACGCGGCCACCGCCGCCTGCGCGGTGGTCGTCGTGGGCACCGCGGCCCGGTTGTTCGGCGTCCTGGACCCCCGGGGCGTCGCCCTGCGCATCATGGCGGGCGTCCAGGTGAACACCGCGTACTTCGCCGTACCGGTCTTCATCATGCTCTTCGGCAACGCGGCGCCGATCTTTCCGGTGCTGCTGTTCCAGGTCTGCGTGCTGTCGCTCGTCGTCATCTCGATCATGGAGCTGGGCCGGCCGGAGCGCACCGGCGGGCCCGGCGCGCGCCTGGCCCGGGCCGTCGGCGCCTCGCTGGTGACGCCCGTCGTCCTCGCCTGCAACGCGGGCATCCTGCTGAACCTGCTCTCGGTGCACCTGCCGCGGGCGGTCCTGGACGGCTTCGCGTTCGTCGGCGACAGCGCCTCCCCGGTGGCCCTGTTCGCGCTCGGCCTGCACCTGGGCGGCGCCGGCCTCAGGCTGCGCGGGACCACGCCGGAAGAAGTGTGGCTCGTCGCCTTCAAGTGCCTGGTCTTCCCCCTCATGGCGTGGGCGGTGTGCCGCTACGTCTTCGGCGTCGAGGGGGACTGGCTCGCCTACCTGGTGCTGATCGCCGCGATGCCGGCCCCGCAGAACCTCTTCATCTTCGCGCAGCGCTATGACGTCGACGTGGCCCTGTCGGCGGAACTCGTCGTCAAGAGCTCCCTCGCGTCGCTGCTCGTGCTGCCCCTGTGGGTGCAGTGGACCGTCCACTTCGGCTGAGGCCGCGGCGGTCGGTCCCGTCCCGACGCGTCCTCCCCGCCCGCGCAGTCCCTTCCCCTTCACCTTCCCCTTCACCACCATCCGAAAGGTGGGCCCGACCGTGACCCAGACAGTACGGACCAGCCGGATCACCGTCCGGCAGACAGCCGGACACATAGGCGCCGAGATCTCCGGCGTGGACCTGCGGGAGGATCTCGACGACGCCACCGTCGCCGAGATCCGCCGGGCCGTGCTGACGCACCGCGTCGTCTTCTTCCGCGGCCAGCACCTCGACCACGCCCGCCACGTCGCCTTCGGCCGCCGCTTCGGCGCCCTCACCCGCCGCCCCGGCAAGAAGCACGGCGTCTCGCCCGACGGTTTCCCCGAGATCCTCACGGTGGACGCCAAGGCGGACGTCGAGCGGTACGGGAAGAACTTCGAGGAGCACTACCGGCGCAAGTGGGTCTCGCCCATCGCCGGCTGGCACAGCGACCTCACCCAGGCGGTCAACCCGCCCGACCTGTCCATCCTGCGCGCCGAGACCACCCCGCCGTTCGGCGGCGACACCCAGTGGACCAACACCGTCGCCGCCTACGAGGCCCTCTCGCCGCAGCTGCGCGACCTCGTGGACACCCTCAGGGCCGAGCACGCCTTCTTCACCGGCGTCCACCTGCGCCACTCCGACGCCCGTGACCGGGAGATCCTCGACATCTACTGCCAGGACCCGCAGGCCGCCGTCCACCCCGTGGTCCGCGTGCACCCCGAGACGGGGGAGCGGGCGCTGTTCGTCAGCCCCGGGTCCACCACCCGGATCGTCGGGTTCAGCGAGATCGAGAGCCGCCACCTGCTTGACCTGCTGTTCCAGCACATGACCAGCACCGAGTACACGGTGCGCTTCCGCTGGGAGCCGGGCAGCATCGCCTTCTGGGACAACCGGAGCACCTGCCACTTCGCCCCCACCGACTTCGGCCACCTCGACGTCGACCGCGTCATGCACCGGGTGACCGTCCTCGGGGAGCCCGCCACCGGCCCGGACGGGTTCACCTCGCAGCTCGTCGCGGGGGACCGGCTGGAAGCCTGGTAGCGCTCCGCGGCGGGCCGGCTCAGGGCAGCCGCAACCGTACGGCGAGGGCGGCGACGTCGTCGTCGAGGCGTCCTCGGCTGTAGCGGAGGAGGTCGCGGTGCAGGGCCGTGAGCAGCTCGCGGGGCGCCGCCGGGGGTTGCCCGCGCATCCAGGCCGCCAGCGGGAAGAACTCGCCGTCGCGGGCGCGGGCCTCGGCGATCCCGTCGGTGTACAGGAGCAGCAGGTCACCGGGCGCGAAGTCGAACGTGTCCACGTTGTAGTGATCGCCGATCAGTTCCGCGAGGCTGAGCAGGGGCGAGGGAACGGCCGACTCCAGGACGCGGAGCCGGCTACTGTGCAGGAGCAGTGGCGGGGGGTGTCCGCAGTTGAGGATGCCGATGCGCCCGCCCTCGTGCGGGATCTCGACGAGGAGGGCGGTGGCGAAGCGCTCCATCGGGCCTTCCGGGGGGAAGGCGGAGTTGTAGCGGGTGCTGCTGGCGTCCATCCTGCGTGCGACGTCGACCATGTCGGCCTCGCCGTAGGCGGCCTCCCGGAAGGCGTTGACGATCGCCGCGGCCGCCCCCACCGCCGGCAGCCCCTTGCCCCGCACGTCACCGATGAGCAGCCGGACCCCGTACGGCGTGTCGACGACCTCGTAGAAGTCCCCGCCGATCCGGGCCTCCGCGGCGGCCGCGAGGTACAGGGACTCGATCTCGATGTTGCGGAACCGGCGCGGCAGGGGGCTCAGCACCACCTGCTGCGCCGCTTCGGCGACGAGCCGCACCTGAAAGAGGGTGCGCTCCCGCTGGAGCCGCAGGTGGCTTCCGTACGCGGCGGCCACGGTGACCGCGACGATGCCGGCGGCCGTCCACCACGTGCCCAGGTCGGGGAAGACCATGCCCAGGCCGATCATCAGGCACAGGCACACCGTGCCGAGCAGGACGGTGGGCAGGACCGGCCACATCGCGGCCGCGAGGGCCGGCGCCGCCGGCAGGAGGCGGCTGAAGGCCATCTCCGGCGGGGTGGCGTAGGCCAGGCTCGCGATCACGATGGTCAGCATGATCGGAGACAACCGCACGAGCGTCCCCCGGCCGTAGCGCCGACGGGGCCGCGGCCGTCCAGACTCGATCACCCTCCCACCATAGGTGCGGGGTGCTGCCGCGGCCTCCGGTGGAGGGGGCTCGGGCCCACCCCCGCACTTGATGGGAACGCACGTTCGATGGGTGGGGTGATGGGACTCAGGCGACCCGTCGGGCCGCCTCCAGGGCGGCCTTGACCTGCTGGGCCACGCGGGCCGCGTCCTCGGGGTCGTTCACCACGTCCGTGTGGCTCATGTCGACGACGAGGACCTCGCTCGCCGAGTAGTGCCCGTGCACCCATTCGTCGTAGCCGGACCACAGGGTCCGGTAGTACTCGACGAGGCCCGCGTCCTGCTCGAAGTCGCGCCCCCGCAACCCGATGCGGTGCAGGACCGTCTCGAAGTCGGCCTTGAGGTAGACCATGAGGTCGGGTGCCTTGCGGTACGGCAGGCCGTCGATCTCGCGCATCATCTCGTCGAGCAGCCCCTCGTACACCCGCATCTCCAGGGAGCTGATGCGGCCCAGGTCGTGGTTGACCTTGGCGAAGTACCAGTCCTCGTAGATGGACCGGTCGAGGACGTTGTCGCCCTGCTTGTACGCCTCCTTGATCGAGGCGAACCGGGTCCGCAGGAAGTGCAGCTGGAGGAGGAAGGGGTAGCGCTTGGCCTGGATCTCCTCAGGGCTCGCCGTGTAGAAGAGCGGGAGGATCGGGTTGTCCTCCACGCTCTCGTAGAAGACCCGGCTGCCCAGCTCCTTGGCGAGCAGCTCGGCCACGCTGGTCTTGCCGATGCCGATCATGCCTCCGACGCAGATCACTGGCATACCTCACTTCTCCCGGGGGTCTTCGATTCGCCGGCGGGTGGGTGGCTCGGTCGCACCACGTCACCGGGAGGCATGCCGGCGGTCACTCGATTCCCCAAGATCTTCATGACCGGTGTCACGGGTCTGTCGTCCGGATCGACGAGCCACTGTCCCGCGGCCGCCATGAATCATAAATGACGACCCGACCCTGGAGGCCCGGGCGCAGGACCACCGGCCGTGCGGCGCCAGGCGTCCGCCCGCCCGGGCGGCGGCCCGCCCTTTCCCCGGGGCGCGAACCGGGCGCCTCTCGAACCCGGAAAACCCCCGTTCCTTGATCAAGAATTCCATTCGAACGCGGGTGTTGTGACGCGTGTCTGCGTTCGATACGATCGCAACCCTCAACGGCCGTACGTCCACATATCAACGGGGGGTATTGTGGGTTCGTTCGTGTCAGCAATACCCTCAGGGCGGGATTCCTGATGGGGGAGGCCGAGGAGAAATTACAACCCTCCGGCCCTTTATTACCCGAAGTTCATGACCGGGCCGGCTCCCCGTTGCTCAGTCGGGATTTCCTGTTCTTCTGGATCGCCGGAGCCGTCGACGGTCTCGGCACCTGCGCCTCCTCCCTCTTCCTTCCGCTGATCCTGCTCGGCGCCGGATATTCGGCCGGCCTCGCCGGCCTCGTCGCGTCGGTGGCACTCGTCAGCGGACTGGTGGTCTCGCCGGTCGCGGGAGTGTTCGCCGACCGGTGGCCCCGCAAGCCGATGATGTACACGGCGGCCCTGGTCGCGGCGGGCGCCATGGGATCGGTGTTCGTGGCCGTGGCCCTCGGGCACGTCGTCCTGGTCCACGTCCTCGTCGCCGCCGCCGTCGAGCAGGCGGCCAGCGCCGCCTACGGGGCGGCGGCCTCCGGGACCATCCGCCGGCTGGTGCCGCCCGAGGGGTACACCCGGGCGATCGGCTACCTCCAGGCACGGGACCAGGCGGTGCAGATCGTCGGGCCGACCCTGGGCGGCGTGCTCTACCAACTCTCGCGCTGGGTGCCGCTCCTCGCGGACGCCGTGTCGTTCCTGTTGGTCGCGCTGCTGAGCAGGGCGATCCGTACGGACCTGACACCCGAACGGGAGGGCCCGGCGGCGCCGTTCACCCGTGAACTCGCCGAAGGACTGCGCTTCGTGTGCGCCGAACCCTTCCTGCGCTTCGTCGTGGTGTGGACGGCCGGGATCAACGCGCTCCTCGGCGCGCTCTACTTCCACGCGGTGTTCGCCTCCCACGCCCGGGGCGCCGATCCCGCCTCGATCGGGCTCATCCTCACCCTGGCCGGCGTCGGCGGACTGCTGGGCGCGCTCGCCGCCCCGTGGCTGGTCCGACGGGTCCCGGCCGCCCGGATCGTGACGGCCGCGTCGTGGGCCATGGTGCCGACGGCGGCCGGGCTCGCCTTCGCCTCGCGGACCTGGGCCTACGGCCTGCTGCTCGGCGGGGTGTCGCTGATCGTGCCGTCCGTGGCGGTCGTGCTCCAGACCCGGGCGGTACTGGTCACCCCCGACCGGCTGCTGGCCCGCATGGGCACGGTCCTGGGCACCGCCGGCCAGGGCGTCGCGGTGCTCGCCCCGGTCGCGGCCGGTGTCCTGGTCGCGGCGTACGGGGGCCGCGCCGTCGCCCTGGGCTGCGCGGGCGCGTTCGCCGGGCTGGCGCTGTACACGACCTCACGAGCCGGCCTCGTCGTCCGGGAGGCGCCGTGACCCGGACCCGCCCGCCGCGGGCCACGCGAACGTACGGCGTCTACCGGCCGGTGCTGCCGGTCACCAGCCCCCGCAACCCGGACCGGATGGTGTACACGGGGGACGCCGACGGCCTGTGCGAGATCTTCACGTGGGACCGCTCCGTCGGCACCGCGAGACAGCTGACGGACCGTCCGCACGGCACCCTGCTGTGCGCCATCGACGACGACGAGGCCGTCTGGTGGTTCGACGAGGACCGGGACGGCAGCGGCGCCTGGCGCACCCAGGACTTCGACGGCGGCCCCGACCGCCCCGCCCTGCACGGCGTCCCCACCGGGCGGCCCGCCGGGCTGGCGCTGGCCGCCGGGGGCGCGGTCGCGGTCGGCATCCGGGGTCCCGAGGGATTCGGCGTCCACCTGGGGCGGCGCGGCGCCGCCGCGACACAGGTCCTGCGCACGACGGAACCCGGGACGCTGTGCGACCTGGCCCCGGACGGGGCCCTGTTGGCGGTTTCCGGACCCGCGCACTCCACCCGCGCGGTGACCCTGCTGGCGCCGGACGGGACCACCGTCGCGGTGCTCTCCGGCGCCGAGGAACGCACCTGGGCGCTCGGCTTCGCACCGGCGCGCACCCCGCTGTCCGGCACACCGCCGTTACCCGGTACGGCACTGTTACCGGGCACGCCACTGTTACCGGGCACGTCACTGATGCCGGCCACGGCACTGTTACCGGGTACGCCACCGTTACCCGGTTCGGGGCCCTTGCCCGGCCCCGCCCCGACGCCCGGCAGCCCCCTGCTGCTCGTCCTGCGGGAGCGGGCCGGCCGCTACCACCTCGGCACCTGGGCCCCCGACCGGGGGCTGGAACTGCTGCCCTGGTGCTCGTTCGACACCGAGACGACCGCCCGCTGGTACCCCGGACCGGGCGGCGCGCGGATCCTGGTCCGGCAGGACCGGCACGGCCGCAGCCGGCTGTTCACCGCCGACCTGGACCGCGCTGAACTGACCCCGGTGCCCACGCCGGAGGGCAGCATCCTGGACGCGGCCCCCGCCGCCGACGGTGACGTGCACTTCATCTGGACCGACGCCGTGAACGTGCCGCGCGCGCTGTCCCTGTCGGGCACCCCGCTCCCCGGGCAGAGCCAGTGGCGCCTTCCCCGGTTCGGCCGCCGCCAGGACCTGTGGACCCCCGGGCCCGACGGCCCGCTGCACACCCTGGTCACCAGCCCCGCCGACCGCCCCGCCCCGCACCCGCTGGTCCTCCTCGTCCACGGCGGCCCCGCCGACCACGACCGCGACGCCTACGACCCCATGGTGCAGGCCCTCGTCGGCTCGGGGTACGCCGTGGCCCGCGTCAACTACCGCGGCTCGACCGGCTACGGGCCGCGCTGGCGCTCAGCCCACTCCGAGGGCGTCGGCCACACCCAGGTCGCCGACCTGGTGCGGGCCCGGGCCGAACTCCTGGACCGGGGCATCGGACGCGAGGGAGCCGTGGGCCTGTGCGGCACCTCCTGGGGCGGCTACCTCACGCTGCTCGCCATGGGAACCCGTCCGGACCTGTGGGACGTCGGGGTGGCCGTCAAGCCGCTCGCCGACTGCGCCACCGCCTTCCGGCACTCCACGCCCGCCCTCCAGGCGCTGGACAGCGCGTTGTTCGGCGGCACCCCGGACCAGGTGCCCGAGGCCTACGCCCACGCCTCGCCGTCCACGTACGCGGCCGCCATCCGCTCCCCGTTGCTGGTCGTCGCCGCGCGGCGGGACGCCAAGTGCCCGCCGGAACAGGTCGAGGCGTACCTGGACGTGCTGCGCGCGGCCGGGGTGGCCCACGAGCTGATGTGGCTGGACTCCGGCCACGACGGCTACGACGGCGCCGACCACCTGGCCGTGATCACGCGGTCCCTCAGATTTCTCGGTCGCGGGCTGCCCCAGGCACCCGTGCGGGCCGAGCCGTCCCCGCACCCGGAGAGGAGGTGAACAGCATGCAGAAGGACATCATCCACGGCGACCCGCTGGAGGGCGACGAGGAGAGCCGCAAGCCCGGCGTCGGTGTCGTCGTCTACCTCCGCTCCGCGGAGGAGATGGAGGACGAGGACAAGTAGTCCGGCGGCCACCGGCCGCCCAGCACCAAGGTGCCGGTCCCGCGCTCCACGCGGGACCGGCACCCACCCGGCCGGGGCGCCCGAAGGCTCCCGGCCGGGTGCCTTGCCGATGACCGTTTCCGCGTACTGCTCCCATGAGAAGAGGCCGGCCATGCGCGTACTCCTGGTGAACATGCCCTGGGCCCCGATCGATCTCCCGTCGCTGGCTCTCGGAATTCTCAAGCGCAGCGTGGACGAGCGCGTTCCGAACGCCACGGCGGACGTTCTCCACGCCAATATCGAATATGTGGACTGGATCACCAAGAACACGGAATTCACCTTGGAGGACTACTCCTATTACGCGCTCGGTTCCTATTTCCTGGGATGCGGCGACTGGGTCTTCTCCTCCGCCCTTTACGAAGACCCCGAGTGGCGGGTCGAAGAATTCACCGAGGCGATGCGGACCCGGGTGCGCGGGCCCCGCATGGAGATGACGAAGGCGCTGCACGAGACCGCGCCCGATTTCGTCAGGCACATCGCCGAGCGCATCGTCGAACTCGCGCCGGACGTGGTCGGATTCACCTCGACGTTCCAGCAGAACACGGCCGCCCTGGCCGCCGCCAAGTACGTCAAACGGCTCGCCCCACACATCGTGACGGCCATGGGCGGCGCCAACTGCGACGGCAAGCAGGGCGAGAGCGTCCACCGCAACTTCCCCTTCGTCGACCACGTCCTGCGCGGCGAGGGCGAGGTGTCGTTCCCCGCGCTGCTCCGGGCCCTGGACGCCGGGGAGCCGCTGTCCGAGGTACCCGGGCTGTGCTGGCGCGACGCCGACGGCACCTCCGTGGTCAACGCGATGAGCACGAAACCGCTGCCGCCCGCCTCCATCCTGCCGCCCGACTACTCCGGCTACTTCGAGCGGCTCGCCTCCTCCCACGCCCGGCACTGGGTCGAGCCCAAGCTGGTGGTCGAGGGCGCGCGGGGCTGCTGGTGGGGCGAGAAGCACCACTGCACCTTCTGCGGACTCAACGGATCCTTCATGCAGTTCCGCAGCAAGAGCCCGGACGTGTTCTACGAGGAGATCATCGAACTCGCCCGCAAGCACCGGGTCCTGGACATGTACGTCGTCGACAACATCCTGGACATGGGGTACGTGAAGACGGTGCTGCCGCGCATCATCGACAGCGGGTTCGACCTGCGCATGCACATCGAGATCAAGTCCAACATGCGCCGGGGCCAGCTCCAGACCCTCGCCGACGCCGGCCTGATCTTCGTCCAACCGGGCATCGAGAGCCTCAACAGCCGGGTGCTGACCCTGATGGACAAGGGCGTGACCGGCGGCCAGAACGTCCGGATGCTCCGCGACGCCGCCACCGTCGGCCTCTCCGTCGCCTGGAACTACCTGCACGGCTTCCCCGGCGAGGACGTCGAGGACTACACCGACGTGGTGGCCCAGATGGCCGCGCTGGAACACCTCAACCCACCGGTGGGACCGTCTTCCCGGATCGCCATCGAGCGGTTCAGCCCCTACTTCAACAACCCCGGTCTCGGGTTCTCCGAACTGCGCGCCGCCGAACCGTACCGGCTCACCTACGACCTCCCCGACGCCGAGATGTTCGACCTGGCGTACGTCTTCGACGTGCCACCGCGCGGGATCGGGGAGGACGTCGTCGACCGCCTCGACGAAGCCATCTCGCACTGGAGGCGCAACTACGCCGGCAGCCGGCTCACGCACTGCGACCTGGAGGACCGGATCGTCCTCGTCAGCAAGCGCCGCGCCTTCGACTGGACGCACCTGGAACTGACCGACCCGTTCGAGCTGGCGCTGTTCCGGCTGCTCGACCAGCCGCACACGGTGAAGGCGGCCGCGCGCAAACTGCACGAGGCCCACCCCGTGGGCGAGGACGCCCTGCGGCGGGTACTGGCGCGGTGGCGGGCGCTCGGGGTGGTCTTCGAGGACAGCGGCCAGTTCGTGCAGATCGCGCCGCCCGCGCTCAACGAGGAGTTCCTGCGGATCGACTTCATGCGGCACACCTCGGCCCGCGACACCGAACTCGCCGCGACGACCGCCTGACACCCGCCGGACAAGAGGGACGACGATGACTCCAGCACTCACCGGTACCGCGCCCTTCACGGTGACCGCCTCACGTGACTACGACCCCGAGGTGGGCGCGCTGCCCAGCATGTACCTGGGCCGCTACGAGATCGACCTCACCGGCGGTGAGGCCGCCCGCCGGCTCTTCGCCGCCGGGGCCCGGCACGTCACGCTCCCGCGCCCGGTCGACGTGACGGACACCGCCGACGCCGCCTGGACGGTCCGCGCGCTCAGCTTCGTGGGCGACCTCTCCAGCCTGGCCATCTCGGTGGATTGGCAGCTCCACACCGGCCCGGACCCCGACGCCTGGCGCCACTACGGCCACCTCCACCCGCCGACCGCCGTCCTCGGCACCGCCGACCCGGCGGCGACGGCGCTCGCCTGGCGCACCGCGTACTACATCTGCAAATGCGTCTTCCGCTACGGCCCCGGGTTCATCCAGGTGCGCGACCGGCGCTACGGCGAACTGCGCCGCTTCACCATCGACGAACCGGACTACCACGAGGCCATCACGGCCCTCACCGACGGCGCCCGCGTCGACGCCGTCCCGGGGCCGGTCCTCGACGACCTGATGGGCGAGACCCTCGCCCTCCGCTTCGGCGACCACCTGTGGTGGGCTCCCTACCGGGTCCGCCGCTGGTCGGAGGCACCACTGGTGATCTGACGCCCGCCCGGCGCCGGCGCCCCGAACACCGCCGGACCCCGGCGGTGTTCCACGCCCACGCCCGCGGCCCGCCCCCGTCCCGCGCCGGCGCCCCGCCCGACACCGGGGACCGATCGCCGGGCGCCGGCGTGCGCCGGCCGTGGGGCCACCGCATCCGGTATCGCGTCGCGGTGCTTAAGGTGACCCCCATGTCTGTCACTTTGAGCTCGGGAAGAGCCGCCGCCGCTCTTCGTACGTCGGCACGCGTCAGTGCCGAGTCGTTGGTGGTGCTGGCCATGGCGGCGGTCACCCTCTGGATCCTCGGCCGGATGTGGTCGGTGGTCTGGCCGCTCATAGTCGCCCTGTTCCTCACCACCTTGACCTGGCCCCTGGCCGCCTTCCTGCGGCGGCGCGGATGGCGGCCCGCGCTCGCCGCGAGCGCGGTGACGCTGCTGTTCCTCCTCGTGGCGGCGGGCATCGTCGCGCTGATCGCCGTCCCCGTGGCCTCCCAGTCGGGCGAGTTGGTGGAGGGCGTGCGCCAGGGCATCCAACAACTGCGCGAATGGGCCGCCGGGCCCCCGTTGAACATCGGCGACGACCAGCTCACCGGCGCCTTCGACGCCGCGATCGGCCGCCTCCAGAACAGCGTCGGCAGCGCGGTCTCCACCGTCGTCACCGGGGTCAGCACCGTCTTCAACGGGCTGGTCACCGCGGTCCTGGCGTTGTTCCTGATGTTCTTCTTCCTCAAGGACGGCCCCCGCTTCCTGCCGTGGCTCACCCGCCAGCTCCCCGGCCGGTTCGCCACCGACGTCCCGGTCGTGGCCTCGCGCGGTTGGGAGACGCTGGGATCGTTCGTGCGCTCCCAGGCGTTCGTCGGGCTCCTCGACGCCGTGTTCATCGGCCTCGGCCTGTGGATCGTGGGCGTGCCCCTGGTGCTTCCCCTGGCGGTACTGACCTTCGTGTCCGCGTTCGTACCGATCGTCGGCGCCCTGTTCGCCGGCCTGGTGGCGGTGCTCATCGCACTCGTGTCGAACGGGCTGACGGACGCGCTGATCGTGCTGGCGATCATCATCGTGGTGCAGCAGCTCGAAGGGAACGTGTTCCAGCCCATGATCCAGAGCCGCGGCCTGGGCCTGCACGCGGCCGTGGTCCTGCTGGCCGTCACGTTGGGCGGCAGCCTGGCCGGCGTCGTGGGCAGCCTGCTCGCGGTGCCGGCGGCCGCGCTCATCGCGGTCTTCTGGAACTACCTGCGCGAGCAGCTCACCGAAGCCGAACCGCCCACGGCGGAGCCGGCGCCGGCGGGCTGAGCCGCCGGCGGGGGAACCGGCTCCGGCTCCCGGCTCAGGGACTCCAGCACGCGAAGCCCCCGGTACGAAGGGCCCCGGCCACCCGGCCGGGGCCCTTCGCCGTTCCCGGCGCGGGCTCCCGATGCCACCGAGCCTCGTTCCGTCCGGCCCGCCCCGCCCCGCGGGAGCCGGCAACAGCACCGAACGAGCAGACGACACGGACACGACCGCGCAGCGACAGGGCGCCCCCTACGAGACCAGTTGCCACGGCGTCACGCCGCAGCCGGGGAAGGCCGAGACCCGACAGCCGCCATCCCCGCCGGGTCCATGGGGTGTTGGGCCCGCGGGACGGGGTAGGCGCGCCACACCGCCCCCAGTGGAGGAGGACCCCGCATGCCGGCCCGGCTCGTCCCCGCGTACGGAGTACAGCCCGGACACGACACCCTGCTCGCCGGCCGCTACCGACTCCGAGCGGCCATCGGATCCGGCGGCACGGCCGACGTCTTCCGGGGCACGGACGAGGTGCTGCGGCGCGACGTGGCCGTCAAGGTGCTGCGGGCCGGCCCGGACACGGCCACCGTCGACCGCTTCTGCGACGAGGCCCGCACCCTGGCCCGGCTGTCCCACCGGGCGCTCGTGACGGTCTACGACGCGGGTCGTCACGGCGCCGGCGCCTTCATGGTCACGGAGTTGATCGATGGCGGCACCCTGCGCTCCCGCATAGAGGACGGCGGCCTCAGCACCGCCCAGGCCACCCGGCTCGGCGCCGAAATCGCCTCGGCCCTGGACCACGTCCACTCGCGCGGCATCATCCACCACGACGTGACGCCCTCCAACGTCCTCCTCCGCGAGGGCGCGGCCCCCTGCCTGGCCGACTTCGGACTGGCCCGGGCCGTGGACGACCGGCCCCGCGACGAGCCCGGAACCCTCGTCGGCACCCTCGCCTACATGGCCCCCGAACAACTCCTGGGCCGGTGTGCGACCACGGCGAGCGACGTCTACGCCTTCGGCCTGACCCTCCTCGAAGCCCTCACCGGTCGGCGCGAGTACCGGGGGACACCCATGGAGGTCGGTACCGCCCACCTCCTGCACCCGCCGCGGGTCCCCGCCGGGCTCCCGGGCGAGCTGGGCCGGCTGCTCAGGGCGATGACGGACCGGGACCCTCAGGCACGCCCCGACGCCGCCGGCGTCCATCGCGGTCTGCGGGATCTGGTGGCCGCGCCCGCCTCCCGCACCACCGCCTCCCGCACCGCCGTCCCGCACGCCGCCGGCACGAACGGGACCCGCGCCGGCACCCCCACGCACCGGACGGCGTCCCCCGCGGCCGCCCGCCCCCACGCGCGGCCCGTGCCCGGGGCGCGCAAGCCCGCCGGCCACCGACGCGCGACCGCCCTCGGCCTCGTGGCGGCGACCGTCGTCGGCGCCTGCGCCCTGCTCACGGGCGGGGCTCCGGCGGGGGACGGCACGCTCCCCGACGCGACGCCCCGCCACCGCCCGCCCGCCGCCCCGGAGGCGGCCGGGGCGGCCGACCGCGTCACCTTCCACACACCCGACGGCGCACCGTAGGGCCCGCGGCCCCGACGCCCGCGCGCGCCCGGCGCCGCGTGCGCGAGGTCGAGTACTCCGTCCGCGCGACGCCTGCTTGACGCCGTGGGCGCGGGGTAGGCGGTGGGCGATCAGAGCAGCCCCTGTGTGTCAGGAGAGTGACCCCCGATGACGGACGACGCCTACTTGTTCCTCGCGACCCCCGACTTCGGCTGGCAGGGGACGCCCTTGGCCCTCGTCGGACCGTTGGAGTGCTTGGACACCCCCGCCGTGCAGGCCTGGTTCACCGCCCAGAACGTCAGCCCCGCGTCCCCCGAGGTCCACGTGGTTCCCCCGGAGCAGACCGGCCTGATCCCCGAGGGCGCCGAGCGGCTCCCGGTCCCGCTGGGCGCCGAGGAGCTGGAACGGGTCCGTCGCGCCGTGGCGACGGAGACCGTGGCGAACGTCGAGGAGGACCTCCTCGCGTTCCGCGACAGCGAGGACAACCGGGACGAGCTGCTGCGCCGCGCGCTCGCCGCCGGTGTACCGGCCCACCGGATCGTCGAACTCTCCGGAGTGGACCCCAACACCCTCTCCACCGTCTCCCACAGCTGAACGGGGTACCGCCGGCCCCGGGGGCGACCCGGGCCGGCGGTCGCGGTGAGGTGCCGGAGGCCGGATCGGCCCTCAGTGCACCGACCGGGCAGGCGTACGGGGGCCGGGACGGGACCGGTCCGAACGGACGTCAGAACGTGATCACTTGATGACGCATCAGGTCTGCGATTGGCCGTTTCTAGGCCCGTATTAACCGGTGCGGGCTGTCCTTACCGCAAGGTCACATGGCGAACCCGAACTGACTATGCTCCCCGATGTGTTGCGCTGCGCTCACAGCGAGTCATGGACGCCGTGGGTGCTGCGGAAGGACCGTGGCCGCACGGGGGAGTGACATCGGCGCGCTCCCGGGGCGACCCGTCGGGACGCATCGACCGCGTGTACGAGCGCGGGTGGAGTCCGTTGTCCCTTTCGGCGCATCGCATCACCTCAGTCCGCTCATATCAGACCGGTAGGGGACCTTGATGGTTCGTGCAGGCGCAATTTCCAGATCCCGGCCCACCGCAGTCGTCCGGGAATGGCTGCTTCCGCCCGGAGTCCTGGCCGCGGCCACCGCGATGGCGTTGCTCCTTACCCCTGCCCACATATGGACGACGGTCGCCTGGTGCGGAGTCGCCGCGATCCTCCTGACGGTCATCACCTCGGCCGAGACCGTGCGCCGCCTGCGCTCCGCCGAGGTGGCCCGCCGGGCACAGGCACGCGCCGACGCGGAAGCCCAGTACGGGCAACGCGAGGCCGCGTTGCTCGGGCGCCTCGCGGACCAGCGGGCGACCACCGTCTGGCTCGCCGAGCAACTGCTCCCGGCCGCGGTCGCCCGGCTGCAGAAGGGCGATTCGGCGTCCGAGATCCTTCAGGCCGTCAGCTTCGGGAGCCATCTGGACGCCGAGTTCACCGAAGCGCTCGAAGGGGCGCTCCAGACGCTCCTGGAAGCGGTGGAGGCCGAGGAGAACACGCGGGACGCCTCCCAGCGCGCCCTGGTCGCGGTAGCCCGCAGGGTCCAGTCGATCGTGCACCAACTCGCCAGGGACCTGCGGTCCATGCAGATCATGCACGGTACGGACATCATCGTCTCCCGGGGCCTGCAGGACATCGACCACCGCAACGCGCTGATCGGCCGCCTCGCCGCCAGCATCGCGGTGCTGGGCGACGCCCGCCCCGGACGCCAGTGGTCGAAACCGATCCCGCTCTACGACGTTCTGCGCGGTGCCATGTCACGCATCGTGGACTACCCCCGCGTACGGCTCCAGGCGGTGGCCGAAGTGGCGGTGGTCGGCCCGGGCGCGGAGCCCCTGATCCACCTGCTCGCCGAACTCCTCGACAACGCGACGACGTTCTCCCCGCCGCACACCCCGGTGGAGGTCACCGCGAGCGAGGTGCCCTCCGGCATCGCGATCGAGATCGAGGACCGCGGCGTCGGACTCACCGAGGAGGTCCGCGAACACGTCGAAGGCGTCATGGCACGGGCCGTCTCGGGCATCAACCTGGCGGGCTTGGGCGAGGTCACGCAGCTCGGCCTGCCCGTGGTCAGCAGGCTGGCCCACGAGCACGGCTGCGAGGTCGACCTGCGCACCTCCGCCTACGGCGGCGTACGGGCCGTCGTGCTCGTGCCCAGGCGGCTGATCACCACGGTGCCGCCGTCCGCCATCCGCAGGCCCCAGGAACCCGTGCGCAAGCGCCAGGGCGGCCCCGCGCTGTCGCGCCCGATGCCGGTGCGCGACGCCGCGGCCGATGCCGCCGAGGTCAAGAAGACCGTGGGCGGTCTCCCGCAACGACGGCGCGAGTCACCCGTCCCGACCCCGGTCGTCATGGCCGCCCCCACACCCCCCGTCGCTCCGGTCATCTCCTGGGGCGCCGCCGGCCCCGCCCGTCAACCGGGGCTGATGTGGGAGGCGTTCAACGGCGAGAGGCGATCGGGCGCCGAACCTTCCACTTCCCCCAGCGAGCCGTCAGATGAGGTTGAGTAACATGCAGCCACTGCCCAACATGGACTGGATGCTCAAGGAGCTCGTGGGCGGTGTTCCTTACGTGCGGCACGTGGTCGTCCTGTCGTCGGACGGCCTGTGCATCGGGCAGGCGAACACGGTGCCCGACACCGCCGACGCCCTCGCCGCCGCCTGCTCCGGCATCCAGAGCCTGGCCCGGGCCGTCGCGCAGATGTTCCCGCACGGGGACGGCTCGACGCGGATGGTCGGCATCGAGGCCGACGGCGGCTACTTCTCCTTGATGGCGGCCGGCCCCGGAGCCGCTCTCGCGGTGCTGGCCGACGAGGAGGTGGACGCCGGACTGCTCGGTGACCGCATGCGGACGCTGGTGGTCCGGATCGGTCAGCACATGACCAGCCCGCCCCGTGAGGACGTCGGGCAGGCGATGTGACATCAGAGAATCAGAATCCGTGGGATGAGGGCACCCCCGTTCCGTTGTACGTCATCACCGGCGGCCCGGCCTCCGCGGCGAAGACCTTCGACCTGGTCACCCTCATCGCGGCGAGATCCGAGCCCGACCCCTCGATGCAGCCCGAACAGGCGGCGATCCTCTCGCTGTGCAACTACCCGCTCTCGGTGGCCGAGCTGTCGGCGTACCTCGGCCTCCCGTTCAGCGTCGTCACCGTACTGCTGTCCAAACTCGTCGAAGAAGAGCGGCTCGAAGCCATCGCACCCGTACCGGTGGCTGCCTTCCCCGAACGCGGCCTGCTGGAGGCGGTGATCCATGGACTACGCAAACTCTGAAGCACTCGGCGCCGCCCGGCGGGACGCGGGCATGCTGCTCTCCCACGGCGCCAGGGGAGTCAAGGTGGTGGTCGTCGGCGGCTTCGGGGTGGGCAAGACGACCATGGTCGGCGCGGTGAGCGAGATCCCGCCGCTGACCACCGAGGAGACCATGACGCAGGCGGGCGTCGGCATCGACCACAACCCCGGCGTCTCGGGGAAGAACACCACGACCGTCGCCCTCGACTTCGGCCGGATCAGCATCAACCAGGAGTTGATCCTCTACCTGTTCGGCACCCCCGGACAGGAGCGGTTCTGGTTCCTGTGGAACGGCATCTTCGAAGGCGCCCTCGGCGCCGTGGTCCTCGTCGACACCCGCACCATCGAGGTCTCCTTCGAGGTCATCACCCGTCTCGAAGACCGCCGCGTCCCGTTCGTCGTCGTCGTCAACACCTTCCCGGAGGCCCCCCAGTACCCCCTGCCCGACCTGCGCACCGCCCTGGCCCTCAGCGACTCCGTACCCATCGTCACCTGTGACGCACGGGACCGGGCGTCCTGCCGCGACGCCCTGCTCTCGCTGATGGTCTACCTGTGCAACCTCGCCGCCGCCCAGGAGACCGCATGACCTTCCCACCCGTTGAACACACCACCGAGTACGGCGGTTCGGTCCCGCCCCCCGGCTGCCCGGCCCACACCGCCACGGGACCCGACGGAGCCACCCGCCTCTACGGGCCCGCCGCGGAGACGGACCCCATGGGCCTGTACGAGGAACTGCGGGCCACGCACGGCCCCGTGGCGCCCGTCCTGCTCGACGGGGACGTCCGCGCCTGGCTCGTCCTCGGCTACCAGGAGAACCGGGACGTGGCCAGCCGCCCCACCCAGTTCTCCCGCGACCCCCGCGTGTGGCACGGCTGGCGGAGCGGGGAGATCGACCCCGCCACCTCCCCCCTCGTCCCGATGATCGGCTGGCGCCCCGACTGCGTCTGCGCGGACGGCGAGGAACACCAACGCCTGCGCGGCGCGGTCACGGCCGGCCTGAGCCAGTTCGACCACCGCGGGGTCCGCCGGCACATCACCCGCTTCTCCCACCAGGTGATCGACACGTTCAGCGAGAGCGGCGAGGCGGAACTGGTCGGCCAGTTCACCGAGCACGTCCCCATGCTGACCCTCACCCACCTGCTCGGCATGTCGGACGAGGACGGCCCCGGGCTCGTGCACGCCGCCCGTGACCTCTTCAAGGCCACCGAAACCTCGCTGGCCAGCAACGCCTACGTGCTGCGGAGCCTGGAACGGCTCGTCATCGCCAAGCGGACCCGCCCGGGCCAGGACATCGCCTCCGCGCTGCTCGCCCACCCCGCCCGCCTCACGGACGAGGAGGTCCAGCACCACCTGCGCCTCATCCTGCTCGCCGGGTACGAGACGACCGCGAACCTCATGTCCAACGTCCTGCGCATGGTCGTCACCGACCCGCGGTTCCGCGGTTCGCTGGCGGGCGGCCAGATGACCCTCCCGGAAGCCGTGGAACAGGTGCTCTGGGACGAGCCGCCCCTGATGGTGTGCCCGGGCCGCTGGGCCAACGGCGACACCGTCGTCGGCGGCCGGCAGATCAGGGCGGGGGACATGCTCCTGCTGGGGCTGGCCGCGGGGAACGTGGACCAGTCGATCCGCAGGGACCCCTCGACCCCCGTGCACCACAACCGCGCGCACCTGGCCTTCAGCGCCGGCCCCCACGAGTGCCCCGGTCAGGACATCGGCCGCATCATCGCCGACACGGGCATCGACATCCTGCTGACCCGGCTGCCCGACATCGCCCTCGCCGTCCCCGAGGAGGCCCTCACCTGGCGCTCCTCCACCTGGGCCCGGCACCTGACGGCGCTGCCCGTCACCTTCGCGCCCCGCGCCCCGAGGCCGCAGGACGCCCCGGCCCCGCTGCCGGCCGCTCCCGTCCGCAGTGCCGGCACGCCCCCCGCGGCGCCGCCGCGACCCGTGGCCGACCCGGTCGTCTCGCACCGGCTCCCGTCCCCCGCCCCCTGGTGGGAGCGCCTCACCCGCTGGGTACGGGGGCGGTAGGCGCGACGGCCCCGGTACCGGCGCGGAACGCGGGGGAGGGGTGCCGAAGTCCATCGGCACCCCTCCGCCGCCGGCCGGGCGGCCCTCATGCGGAGCAGGGCTCGTCCGTGGAGGCGTACCGGGGCGCCCCCGTGTACCAGGCGTGCAGACCGGAGAGGAAGCCGCAGGCGCCCCCGAGCCACCTGTCCAGCTCGGCCCGCTCCTCGCGGTGCAGTCCGACCCGTTGGACGAGCTGGGCGAGGTCGGTCCGTCGGAGGTGTTCGAAGTCCCGCAGTCGGGCGTTGACCAGGTTCAGGGCGCCGGGCACGGCCTCGTGCAGACCGATGCCCAGGGACGAACCGACCACCACGACCAGGTTGTTGACGTCGCGTTCCTCGTGCACCTCCCGCTCGTAGGACGCGAGGTCGTTGGCCAGCCCCATGAAGTCCATGAAGGCGTCGAGCAGGGCGCGGACGGTCCGGCTGTGCCGTATCTGCTCGGGTATTCGCGCTCCGGTGGCCAACTCGACGGAGTAGGGCGCGGTGTGCGCGGCGAAGCTGTCGCGCCGGAAGGCGGGGTAGTCGATCAGATGCGGCACCCGGCTGCTGAGACTGTTCGCGAGTTCCTCGACTCCCGCGTCGACGTACCGGACGAGGTGCTGGTTGAACGCGCGCCGCCAGTGCGCCAGTCCCGGCGGGAACAGGCACTGCTGAAGGTCCGCGATGCCGCGCTCGACGGCGTTCGTCGGTTCCGGCAGCCGAGCCCCCGGCTCCGGTCGCAGGAACTCGTGGAGCCGGGCGGTGAACACCACCGCGCCGGCGAGGTCGCCCGTCTGCTTGAAGGTGGTGGCGAAGTGGTCGTCCCAGGCCAGGGCCCACACGTTGAAGCGGTGATTGAGCCGCAGGTCGGCGAGTGAGGCGTCGGGGAGGGTCCAGGCGGTCAACTGGTCGACGGTCATGGCGTGGAACTTGGGCCGGCTCCAGATCGGGCGCGCGGGCGACGGCCCGTCGCGGCCTTCCAACATGCCCATCTCGCGCGCCCAGGACTCGTTCTCCGCGTGCAGGGCCGGCAGGTGCGGATTGACTCGCAGCGGATAGGGCATCCACAGCTGGGGGAGCTCCACGGTACGCACGGTCATGGGGACCAGACTCCTTCTCTCTCCGGCCCGCACGGCTCTGCGGACCACCGCACGGGCGGCCGACCGGCGGGGCCGGGTCGCCCGGGCGTTCTCACCTGGCTGCTGGAACCGGAGCACGCCCTTCGGGCGGCACGGCGGAGGGATGCGGGACGCCCTACTTGTGCCCGCAAGTGGTCGAAACGTCCCTTCTTGAGGCCGGATCGTGTCGATCCTGAAGCTCTCCACCCCTGCCCGCCGCGAACGACCGGCAACCCCACAACCGTGCCTGACCTGCGGTCAGGACGTGCTCAGCGCCCGAACGGAACGAATTCCCCAGGCGAGACTTTTCGGACATCCGCACGTTCCGCCCTGCGGGCGTGCAGGGTGTGCGCGCCGAGGGGGAGGGGCGTGTGGCCGACGAGCCACAGGCCGCAGCCCGCCGGCAGCCGGGCGTAGTGGTCGGCGGTGCGTTCCCGGCCGCCCGTGTTGCACATCATGTGGAGGTCCCAGGCGGTGGCGAGCGAGGGAGAGCCGTCCGCCGGCAACAGGCGCTCGACGATCAGGAGGTCGGCGTCCGGTGGCATCGCGTCGGCGCAGTACCGCAGGATGTCGCGGCACCGCTCGTCGTCCCAGTCGTGCAGGACCCGGGTGAGCAGGTAGACGTCACCGCCCGGCGGGACGTCCGCGAAGTCGCCGGCCGGGATGCCGCTGGACGCGATCGCCCGACCGACGGCCTCCTCGTTGCCGTAGGCGGCGCGGTGTCCAACGACCGGTAGCCGGCGGCGAGCGCGTCGCCGACGGCCCGCTCGGTCTCCTCGGGCGGGATCCGGTACACGCCGAAGCCGAGGACGGGCATCTCGACGCCGCTGTTCAGGGTGACGTTCTGCATGTGGGGGTCCTGGTCCTTGTCAACGTCGGGGATGGGCGGGCAACGCGGTGACGGGTGGGCAACGCGGTGACGGGTGAGCGATGCGATGACGGGTGGGCAACGCGGTGACGCGTGGGCAACGCGGTGGCGGAAGCCGACGCGCTCCGCCGAGGGGTCCCTCGCCGTCCGCACGGTTCCGTACCCGTCCACCCCTACCCGTTTGTGGGACGCCGCCTCCCGGCCGGTACTCCACGCGGGTCGGCCGGTACCACCGAGCCGCGCCCGCGCCGGCTCCCTGATGTGCCCGGCGCGACGCAAGGGATCTCCCCGCTGTTCACCGCCGTCGCCGACCCCCGAGGCTGTGGCCAGTCCCGAACGGGGCCATCGGCCGACCCGGCGCCGACCGGCCCCACGGGACACCGCGCCCGCGACCCACCAGGTCGGCGCGCGGTGTCGCGGGCGGCCGTCGCCCGCCGACCCGAGCGGTGCGGCCCTCCGGCTTCCCACCCCGGTGCCCTCCACACCGGCCCCCTTCGCGAAAGGGAAAGACCCCCATGCGCTCCGTACGAAATCAGCACGTCCTCACGGGAGTTGTCGCCGCCACCGTCCTGATGGCACTCGGGGCGCTCCCCGCCCACGCCGGCTCCTCCCCGGGCACGGTGCCACCGGCTCCGGCGGCGTCCGTGCCGGCCGACGTACGGGCCGCGATGGCCCGCGACCTCGGCCTGTCCGAGGAAGGTGTCCGCGGTCGGATAGCCGCCGAGCAGGCGGCCGAACGGGTCGCCACGGCCGTCCGGGCCACGGTGGGCGACCGTGTCCCGGGAGTCTGGTTCGACGCCGTCGACGGCCGGTTGCACGCCGCGGTCACCACCCCCGCCGACGCCGACGCGGTCCGCCGCGCGGGAGCCGTCGCCGAGCAGGTCGACCACTCCGCGGACCAACTCGACACCGTCGCCCGGCAGATCGGCGCGTGGGCCCGAAACGCACCGGGCCTCCTCTCCTGGGGCACCGACGTCCGCTCCAACCGGGTCGCGGTCGTCCTCGACCCCACCCGCGCCACCACCGCGCTCCGGAACCGCCTCGCCGGCGTCGAAGACCTGGTGGACGTCACCGAGTCCACGGACGGCCCGCGCCAGCAGGGCGGCAACGTCGTCGGCGGGGAGAAGTGGGTGCCCGGCAGCGAGAGCCCCTGCTCGATCGGCTTCCCCGTCACCCGTACCAGCGGCGGCACCAAGGCCTTCCTGACCGCCGGTCACTGCACCAACGACGTGGGCCAGGCCGCCTACGGCAAGGACGGCACCCGCGTCGGAACCTCCAACAGGAACGGCACGGGCAGCGTCAACGCCGCGGAGGGCGACTTCGGCATCGTCGACGTCGATCAGGCGGGCTGGGAACTCGCCCCGACCGTGTCCGGCTGGGGCAAGGGCGACGTCACCCTCACGGGGACGGCCGAAGCCGTGGTCGGCACCGCCGTCTGCCGGTCCGGCCAGACCACCGGCTTCCAGTGCGGCGAGGTCACCAAGATCAACCAGAGCGTCGACTACGGCAACGTCGTCATCAACGGCCTCTCCTACTCCAGTGCCTGCTCCGCCGGCGGGGACTCCGGCGGCAGCTACGTGACCGCGACCGGCGGCAAGGCCGTCGGCCTGCACTCCGGCGGCGGAAGCGCCACGTGCAGCAGCGGGAGCGGTGAGAAGTTCACCATCTTCCAGCCCGTCAACGAAGCCCTCGCCACGTTCGGCGCCGGCCTGGCCACCTCCACGCCGCAGCCCGGCGGGGTCACCGTCGCCGCCGTCTCCGCGAAATCCCACCCCACGGGCAGCCCCGTCGAGCTGAGGAACAGCGCCGAGGGCGGAACGGCCCCCTACACCTGGTCGGCGACCGGCCTCCCGGCGGGCCTGTCCATCGCCCCGGCGACCGGCACCGTCTCGGGAACCCCGACCACCGCGGGCGCCCACCCGGTCACCGTCACCGCCACCGACAGCGCCGGCAAGAAGGGCAGCGCCTCCTTCACCTGGACCATCACCTCCACCGGGTCGGGCGCCCCGACCCTCACCGGGCCCGGCAACCAGAACCTCTACGTCGGACGCCCCGTCAACCTGCCGCTGAGCGCCACCGGCGGGACCACTCCGTACACCTTCACCGCGAGCAACCTGCCCGCCGGCCTCACGCTCCACGCGACCACCGGAGTCATCTCCGGGACCCCCACCGGATGGGGCTTTCGCAACGTGACCCTGACGGTCACCGACGCGGCAGGCAAGAAGTCGACGGTCACGGCCGCCTTCACCGTCTGGTCCTGACCGCCGCGAGCGGCCCGCGGTCCCGCCGGTGGGGACGGGACCGCGGGCCCGGGGGCGGGGGGGGCGGGCCCCCCCCCCCCCCGGGGGGGGGCGGGCGGGGGGGGGGGGGGCGGGGGGGGGGGGGGCGGGT